>JBLMZU010000750.1:0-9553 GCA_050258995.1 Bacteroidota bacterium | reverse complement strand
AACAGGCTGATCAAATGCAGACTGCTTCCACGCTGCCTGACTTCATCGATTGTCTTCAAAAAAACATCATTGGTGTAAAACGAGCCATCCCGCAACGCCATGTCCAGCCGCACATCATCCTGGATTACCAGGCGGCCGGCGCCCAGGTTCATGTGACCGGCTTCCGAGTTACCCGCCTTGCCTGCCTTCAGACCGACCGCCCATCCTGATGCTTCCAATTGTGAATTCGGCCAGCGGCGGATCAGATCATCCCAACAGGGCGTGTCGGCGATGTAGATCGGATTGGTATCGCTCTCCTTTCCGATTCCCCATCCATCCAGGATCATCAGCAGTACGCGGCGCGTTCCTCCCCAGTCGTACCCCGATACCAGGCAACGCCCGCTCATTTCCCCAGGTTGCGCCAATCCGAGAGCGGACAGGATGGTCGGTGCTACATCGGCCAGTTTCCCATCGCGGAGGGCCGGTTCATGCTTGCAGCGCGGGTCGAGGAGAACGAACTTCACTGGGTTTGTCGTGTGCGACACATGCGGCGTTCCATCCGCGTTGATCATCTCCTCCAGGTTGCCGTGATCGGCCGTCAGAAAAACAGCGTAATCATTTGCAAGGGCCGCATCCACGACACGACCCAGATGGGTGTCCACCAGGGATGCACATTTGATTTTTGCGTCATTGTTGGATGTATGGCCAATTACGTCACCATTGGCAAAATTGGTGACAATCAGGTCATATTTTTTTTCGATGCCCTTTACCACTTCCTCGGTGACCCGGGCTAAGCTCAATTCCGGGACCTGTTCGAACGGAGTACCTTTTGGGGAAGGAATACAAACGTCGTTTTCGCCGGTAAAAGGCCCGTTTTCGCCGCCGTTGAAAAAGAAAGTAACATGCGCAAACTTTTCGGATTCGGCCGTATGCAGCTGCTGTAAGCCTGCCTGACTGATCACTTCGGGCAGTGTGTTCCGGATATGTTTGGGCGCAAAAGCAACTGGCAGGTCTTTGAATTTTTCATGATAGAGGGTCAGGATCACAAACCTTAGATCCTGTAGATCTGGACGCGGGAATCGATCGAACCCCGGCTCGGTGAAAGCCTCGGTAAGCTCGATCTCACGTTCCCCGCGGCGGCAGCAAAAGATAACCCCATCGCCATTCTGAAGGCGCCCGATGGGTTCCCCACACGAATCCGTGAGGACGACCGGCTCTAGAGAATAATCCGTCTGGCCTTTTGCATACAAGTCTCTCACCGCTTTGGCAAGCTCCATCGCCCCATGAGTCATCCTCTTGATGAGCATGGTCCACTCCTTGTCTTGATCGCACAGCGCCGCATATTTTTCTTGACTTTTAGCCGGGTTTCAACTGACCCATCCAAACAAAAAGCAAACTTATTGAGGATGTACGCGGTAGGCACTCTGAATATCCGATCCAGTCCCTGCCATGTTGTGCTCCAGGGCGGGAAAAACATCCAGCAATTTTACAAACTCAGGAATGATCACATCCGGGCGATTCTCGTCGGTAATGATTTCATCGATGAGTTTCTCCGGCGGGATCATAATGACGACCCTCCCAAATCCGGCTGCCCGGGCGCCGGTGACATCCCGCTTGAGGTTGTCGCCCACGTACGCACAGTGCGAGGGATGCACGCCCGCGATCCGTGCTGCTTCAAGATAGATCGCTGGGTCTGGCTTGCGGATGCCTAAAACAGAAGAAAGCACCACCGATTTAAAATAGGGCGCGAAGTTCTCAGCTTCCAGCCATTCAGGGATTTCACGCGTCCCGATCAGGTTACTAATTATGCCAAGTACATAGCCACGCCTCTCGAGCTCCACCACCACCTCCCGGCCGCCATACACGACGACACGCCGGCCCATCGATTGGCGATACTGGTAGGTCAGCTCTTTGCCAAGAGGTGCAATTCTCTCTTCCGGAAAATCCGGCGTGAGCCAGCGCGTCCACATTTCGGATTCGGGAGCTTCGCGCAGATTTTCAAAGGCCCATTTGCGATACTCCTTGTACCGCGCATCCAGCCTGGCCACAAAGGCAGCAGGATCTTCGTCTATCCCCACCAGTTCGGCGATTTTCTGGCGTGCGCGCGCCATGTGCTCCGGGTCCTTGACCAGGATCCGAAGCGTATTTCCGAGGTCAATAAAAACTGCCTCAATATTTCGATCCATTCATCCACCTCGATTAAATCTGGAGTCTATTGATGGGGAGGAAAGATATCCAGCAGTTCCCTTGTCTCACGAATTTTGTAGTCCGGTTTGACCACAATATTGGGTGGCTCCTTGGCAAGCGTGGCCGGTTCCTCCAGCAGGATCATCATTCCAAAGCCGGCCGCCTGTGTCCCCTCCACGTCGCGGACGGGATTGTCGCCGACATACGCGCAGCGGCAGGGATCCACGCCGACGCGTCGCGCGGCTTCCCAGTAGATCTCAGGATTGGGCTTGCGGATGGCAACCTTGGAGGAAAGAACCACCGCCTTGAAGTAGCTGGTAAGCCCGTCGGCTTCCATCCAATCGGGGATTTCCGTTTCGGTGATTGTGTTGGCAATGATGCCAAGCAGATAGCCACGCCGGTCCAGCTCCAGGACCGTGTCCTTCACGTCCGGACGCGGGACGCGCCGGCCATCATGATCCCGCCAGAGACGTGTCAACCTGCCGGCAAGCGGCGCAATTGTGTCTGTTGGGTAGTTCGGCAGCAGCCATTTTGTCCATAAATCCTTTTCAGAAGCCTCCAGCAGGGAGGCTTTTGATTGCCGGCGGTAGGCTTTCCAGCGACATTCGAGTCCATCAAAAAATTCCTTCTCGGACTCTTTGGCTCCCACCAGCGTCATCAAATCCTTTTTTGCCTGGGCCATGAATTCAGGATCTTCAATCACGATTCGAAGTGTATTCCCCACATCCAGGAAGATGGCGTCAATATTTTTATTCATCAGGCCTTCCTTCATTATTGAAATTTATGAAATATGTCTTTCATTTGAAAATAGTACGACATTTTTAATAAATTTGCAAGTAGTCTTTCAAAACTATTGACATTTGTCCTGCTCATAGGTACACTATGATCATAGATGCACACGTGTGCAAAGGAGAAGTGCATTGCCTGTCACGATCAAAGATATTGCAAAGCGCGTAGGTGTTTCCCATACCACCGTATCCCGGGCGCTGCGCGGCAATTCCCTCATTTCCGATGGAACCAGCGAGCGCATCCGCAAGGTTGCCCGCGAGATGGGTTACCGGCCCAGTGCTGCAGCCCGGTCGCTCAAAACCAACCGTTCCCAGGTGCTGGGGGTGATCGTCAGCAGCCTGGACGATCCGTTCTTCAGCGAGATCCTGCAGGGCATCGAAGAGAGTGCCCAGGAAAGCGACTTCAGCCTCTTTATCGCTGCCTCGCGGCACGATCCAAAACGTGAACGGAAAATCGTGCAGACGATGATGGAACACCGGGTCGATGGCGTCATTATCTGCTCCACCTCCTTCGGCGCGGAACAGGGACGCCAGCTCCTCGACTACGGTTTTCCCACGGTCGTGGTCAATAACCAGTCTGCCGAAAACTTCCGCTATTCCATTTATCATGATGATGTGGATGGCAGCCGCCAGCTCACCCGTCATCTGATCGAGCTGGGACACCGCCGGATCGCCTATCTGGGGAATTCCATCTCCGGGCGCACCACCCTGGACCGCCTCTCCGGTTTCTGTCAGGAAATGGAAGCTGCAGGATTGCCCATTCCGGGCGAGTATATCCACGAGGTAGCCGGCGGCGGAGCGGAACATGGCATGAGTGGAGGGGACTACTTTGCCCAACTTACCATCCGCCCGTCTGCGATCGTTTGTTTCAATGACTTGATTGCCACCGGCGTGTTGAAAAGTCTTCATCGACATAGCCTGGTTGTTCCTGCAGATATTTCTGTAACCGGCTTCGACAACATCGATTTTTCCGCATACACCGCCCCCCCACTGACCACTTTCGATCAACCCAAACGCTTCATCGGCATGGAAGCTGCCCGGTTGCTTCTCGGCCTGCTTCACGCCCTGCCTGACGCAGACGAAAAAGTAACAATTCTCAAGGGCAGCCTGCTGGTGCGCTCATCCACAGCCGCTGTTCAATGAACGGATGACCCATGATCCTTCCCAACGCCAACCTCAAGATCCTGTCCCGTTCTCTGGCAAACCAATCGGATGTGGAATACGCACTTGCCGAAACGGATGCCGGTCTTCATCTGGTGGTCTGTGCTCCGGCGGAGTCCCCGGCACTTAATGACTTTGAAGGCCAACACACAGAGCTCAGTGATCACACGCTAATCGTATCTTCCCTCAACCCGGCTAGCGCGGCGGCATTACGCTCCCACCTGTCATGGCTGCAGCCCCGCCCCCTGGGACTTAACATCTCGGCCGGGATGGGAGACCGGATTGGCCTTGCCACGCCGGGACACGTCCGAGCGGTCCGGGCCACCGGCAGCTCGATCTCCCCGATCTTTGCCCAGCAGTCGATCCGTGAGATGACCCGCACCCAGCGCACGCCACAACAGGTGATGGATGATGCCACCTGGGGCATCTTTCAGGAGGGCTGGCAGGCAGGTGCCGGCGCGGATGCAGATCACCTCAAAACGCCGGAGGATATCGATGCCTGCCTGACAGCAGGATACAGCTTCTTTACGATCGACCCTGGCGCACACGTAGATAACCGGGCCGAGACTGCTGATCTGGCTGCCTTGCGTGAACTTGCCGGGATGCTGCCGGATCAAATCAGGCCGGACAAAAGCGGGTTATCCGGCAGGGATTTTGATGTCGAAGGACTGAAGATCCATTTTGATGAATTCACTTTAACCAAGGCTGCCGTCAAGTATGGGAGAGCCATTGAGCATGTCTCATCGATGTACCATCACCTGGACAGAACTGCCGGACAGCATCCCTTTGAGCTGGAAGTATCCGTCGATGAAACGGAACAGCCCACTTCCCATGCAGAACATATCTATATTGCCAGCGAGCTCGAACGGCTGGGTGTGCGCTGGGTGAGCCTCGCGCCGCGTTATGTGGGCAGTTTCGAAAAAGGTGTGGATTATATCGGTGACATTTCTGCTTTCGAGCGCGATTTTGCCGGTCACGCGGCGATTGCCCGGCATTTTGGCCCCTACAAGCTCAGCCTGCACTCCGGCTCGGACAAGTTCAGTATTTATCCCATAACCGCCCGCCTTACGCATGGATTGGTACATCTCAAAACCGCTGGCACCTCCTACCTGGAAGCATTGCGCACGATTGCCGCGGTCGATGTGAATCTATTCCGGGAGATCTATCTTTTTGCGCGTGAACGCTATGAGACGGACAAGGTGAGTTATCACGTTTCCGCCGAGCTGGACGGCGCTCCCCTGCCTGAGGATGTCCATGACTGCACGACCCTCTTGGACCAGTTCGATGCGCGCCAGATCCTGCATATTGCCTTTGGCTCGGTGCTGACAGGGAGGGTAGCGGATGGGAATTATCGTTTCCGCGATCGTTTTATTTCCATGCTGCGCGATCACGCCGAGATGTATGCTAATAATCTTGAAAGGCACTTTATCCGGCATTTAAAGCCCTTTGTCGAATCGTCTGATGAATATGAATGACAATCCTGGTTTTGAGTTTGACATTGCTGGCAGGGTCGCCGTCATCACAGGCGGGGCCGGCGTATTGTGTGCGGCGATGTGTCGAGAACTGGCACATAGGGGAGCCAAGGTTGTTGCCCTCGACCTGAACGCATCGGCAGCGGAGCAACTTGCGGCCGGGATCTGCTCAACAGGTGGGGATGCGATCGGCCTGGGCTGCAATGTACTCGACCGGAACAGCATCGAATGCGCGGCCCGTGAGATTCTCAACAGATTACAACGCGTCGACATTCTCATCAACGGCGCGGGCGGCAACAAGCCGCAGGCGACCACCAATCCCGATCAATCCTTTTTCGATCTGTCCACCGATGCCCTGCGCTGGGTTTTTGATCTCAACCTGATTGGCACCATCCTGCCTTCCCAGGTTTTTGGGAGGATCATGGCAGACCAAAAGAGCGGTGTCATCCTGAACATTTCATCAATGAATGCCTTTCGCCCGCTGACACGCATTGCAGCCTACTCCGCCGCCAAGGCAGGGGTGAGCAACTTCACCCAGTGGCTGGCCGTCCACATGGCACAAAACTACTCGCCAGAAATTCGAGTCAATGCCATTGCTCCCGGTTTTCTTGTGGGCCAACAAAATCGAACGCTCCTCCTAAACGAAGACGGCTCTCTTACCGCACGCGGCCAATCCATCATTTCTCACACGCCCATGGCACGCTTCGGGATCCCGGAAGATCTGCTCGGGACTGTCCTGTGGTTGGTCTCCCCGGCCTCTGCTTTCGTCACCGGCATCGTCGTCCCGGTCGATGGTGGGTTCTCGGCATACAGTGGAGTGTAAACAGATGGTCATTGGGCAGGGTTTCACGGATCGATATTTGACGGATGGCGAAGTCCACGACATGGTTCGCGAGTCACTTGCTTTGCTCCATCTGGATGGCAAGCGCGTGCTGATCATCATCCCGGATGGGACGCGCAGCATGCCCATGCCTTTGATGTTCTCCCTGTTCGGTGAGTTTCTCGAGGGACGCGTCCAGGCGCTTGATTATTTGGTAGCCATTGGCACCCACCAGCCGATGAATGATTCTCAGCTTGGTAAACTGATCGGGCGGACGGTCACAAACGGCCAGGTGGGGAAGAGCCGCATCTTCAATCACGAATGGCAGGACCCGGCAAACTTTGCTCACATCGGGACCCTGTCTGCGGAGGAAGTAAGCCGGATCACGAACGGTTTGATGGCCCAGGAAGTACCGGTCAGGCTGAACAAGATCATCTTCGACTACGACCAACTGATCATCTGCGGTCCGATCTTTCCGCATGAGGTGGTAGGTTTCTCAGGGGGCAATAAATATTTTTTCCCCGGCATTGCCGGCCTGGAGATCATTAACTTTACCCACTGGCTGGGTGCGGTCATCACAAACTATAAAGTGATTGGGGCAGGCTACACCCCCGTTCGTGCGGTCATTGACCGGGCTGCTGCATTCATTGACAAGCCCAAAGCCTGCTTTGCCCTGGTGGTCACACATACAGGACTGGCGGGGATCTATTTCGGCTCGCCTGAAGAAGCCTGGCAGTCTGCTGCCGCTCTCTCCGCACAAAAGCACATCGTTTATGTTGACAAACCCTACCAACGCGTGCTGTCGATCATGCCCGAGATGTACGATGACCTGTGGACCGCGGCCAAGGGCATGTACAAGATGGAACCGGCCGTGGCAGATGACGGCGAGATCGTCATCTACGCGCCGCACATTACCGAGGTCAGCTACACCCACGGCAAAATCATCGACGAGATCGGCTACCACTGCCGTGATTATTTTATGAAGCAGTGGGACAGGTTCAAGCGCTATCCCGGCAGCGTGCTGGCCCACTCGACCCATGTACGAGGGCTCGGATCGTATGACCCGCAAACCGGCCGTGAGACTCTGCGCATCCATGTCACACTGGCAACCCGCATCCCGCTCGAGCGCTGTGCGCGTATCAACCTGGGATATCTCGACCCTGGGACAATCCACATCGAGGACTGGCAAAATCGTGAAGACGAGGGCATTCTCGTCGTGCCACGCGCCGGGGAAATGCTCTATCGCATCAAAGAAGAATAACGCAGGAGAATTCAATGACCTATAAAATCGGTATCGTGGGGCTCGGGGTGATGGGCCACAACCTGGCACTCAACATGGAACGCAATGGATTTCCCGTGGCAGGCTATGACCTGGATTCCGCCAGGACCAGGACCTTTCTCGAGGGGCCGGGCGCCGGAAAGAACATCGCAGGCGTGGATTCCCCCGAGTCGCTGATGACAGTCCTGGAAAAGCCGCGCCGCATCCTGCTCATGGTGCCGGCAGGCTCGGCGGTGGACAGCGCCATTGCCCATCTTAAGCCGCATCTCGAACCCGGCGATATTCTGATGGATGGCGGCAACTCATTTTTCATGGATACGGAACGCCGCAACAGGGCGCTTGAGGCGGAAGGATTTAACTTTATCGGCACGGGTGTCTCAGGCGGTGAAGAAGGCGCGCTCTGGGGGCCGGCGATCATGCCCGGCGGTCAACCGGAAGCCTGGGAGGCGACCGCGCCCATCTTCCGCGCCATTGCCGCAAAAGCAGATGACGGACAGCCCTGTGTGGATTATATGGGTCCACGTGGCGCTGGTCACTATGTCAAAATGGTGCATAACGGCATTGAATATGGGGACATGCAGCTGATTGCCGATATCTACGACCTGCTGCACCGCGGCGCCGGGATTCCGAATGCTGAGCTGGCAGAAATCTTTTCCGAGTGGAATAAAGGCGATCTGCAATCCTATTTGATTGAGATTACCGCCAACATCCTGGGACGGCTGGATGAGCCAAGCGGCGAATCACTGGTGGAATTCATTTTAGATGAGGCTGCTCAAAAAGGAACGGGCAAGTGGACGTCGCAAAACGCGCTGGATGTGGGAGCGCCGATTCCCACCATCAACGCGGCCGTGGAGAGCCGTATTCTCTCCAGTCTGAAGGCAGAGCGTGTGGTCGCCAGCCGCATTCTCAAAGGCAATACACTGCCATTCACAGGCGACTGCGACCGGCTGGTCGAGCTGGCTCGGAAAGCGCTGTATGCCAGCAAGATTACTTCCTACGCCCAGGGGTTTGGATTGCTCAAACTGGCGTCGAAGGAATACGGCTACCACCTGAACTACGCGAGGATCGCCCGCATCTGGCGCGCCGGCTGCATTATCCGCGCTGGCCTGTTGAACGATATTACCTCTGCCTTTTTGCAAAACCCCGAGCTGCCCAACCTGCTGCTGGCCGATGCCTTCCGTGACATTGTCCTGGATCACCAGGCAGCCTGGCGCGAAGTCCTACAGACCGGCATCGGACTGGGCATTCCCATGCTGGCCACCTCGGCTTCCCTGGCCTATTTTGATGCCTATCGCAGCGAGCGCCTGCCCGCCAACCTGACGCAGGCGCAGCGCGATTACTTTGGGGCACATACCTATCGGCGCACTGACCGGGAAGGCGTCTTCCATACGGAGTGGATGAAATGAAATACGGACTCGACATCAAGGCTGAAGGATCATTGGATTTTCTTTCACTCGGTGCACTGGTACACCGGCTCGACCCCGGCATCATCCCCTTTCGTAAGGCAACCGAGTGCCGTATCCATGTCAGCGGTGGCGAGTTCAACTGCGCTGCCAACCTGGCCGATTGTTTTCGACTGAACAACGGTATTGTCACCGCCATGGTGGACTATCCCATCGGCGACTTGATCGATGCGCGCGTCCGGGCGATGGGTGTAAAGCCCTTTTACAAGACATTCAAACACAATGGGGTCAACGGTCCCAACATGGCGACCGTTTACAGCGACCAGGGATATGGCGTGCGCGCGCCGGTCGTGTTTTACAACCGTTCCAACGAGGCCGCAGCCCAGCTCAAGCCCGGCGATTTTGACTGGAATGCCATCTTTGCAGGCGGCGTGCGCTGGTTCCACAGCGGTGGCATTTTTGCC
>JBLMZU010000749.1:0-2836 GCA_050258995.1 Bacteroidota bacterium | reverse complement strand
GGCTCATTTTGCTGGATGGGGAGGATAAACCGGTTTGGATACCAGGTATACCCTTCTGCCTGGGGCGCAAGATAGGCAAGCCCTGGAACATCCAGGTACGTGGCAAGAGAGAGAATGTCCTCTGCTGTTGCACCGCGTCCATGCAGAAGAATGAATGCAGCAGATGCCTCGTCCAGTTTTGCGCCTGTCGAATACACGGGCTGGGTCAAATGTGGCAGTGACATGATCTAACCAACTTTTTCAATGGATTTCAATGCAAGCGGCGCCAGGCTTTCTTCAATCGCAGCACGGTCCGGCTCCACCCATTTCGGCAACTGGAGCGTTTCTCCCAGGGCACTCACGGGTTCATCAATCGCAAACCCCGGTGTATCGGTAGCGATCTCGAACAACACGCCGCCATGTTCGCGGAAGTAGATCGAGTGGAAATAGCTCCGATCCAGGACGTCGGTGACGTTGAACCCTGCACTACGGATCAGGGACTGGTAGCGGGATTGTCGTTCATCGTCTGGCACACGAAAGGCAATATGGTGGATCGAGCCCACACCGAACCGGGCCGGCAGCTTGTCGGGACCCTCGACAAGATCGATGAAATGACCGGGGACATCCGTTCCCGCGGTAAAACGGTGACGGTGTTCCTCCTGTGCCATGGCCTGATAGCCCATCTGCGCCGTAAGCAGCTCGGCTGTGGATTGATTTTCCTCCAGCCAGAGTGTGACGCTGTGAAAGCCGTGCAATGCATACTCCCGTGGGATGGGGCCCGCCTCCCAAAACTGGATCTCCGGCAGGTGTTCGGTTTCGACGAGCTCCAGACCCATGCCATCCGGGTCCTGAAAGGACAGGACATCCTCGCCGAAGCGTTTTTCGATCGTGTGGGCCGAGATTCCGTTTCGTTTCAGCTGTTCCTGCCAGAATAGCAACGATCCGATCGGGACGTTGTATGCGACGGCATGGGTCTCCCCGTTTCCGCGAACCCCGCGTCGCATATTCGGCCAGGCAAAGAACGTCAGTACGCTGCCGGGATTCCCAATCTCATCCGCGAAATAGAAATGATAGGTATCGGGGGCATCAAAATTGACAGTCCGTTTGACCAGCCGCTGCCCAAGGACATTCCGATAAAAATCCACGTTTCGTTGTGGATCGCTGGCGATCGCCGTTACATGATGTAAACCTTTAATTGCTTCCATTGTTGCTCCTTATCATGTTAGAGCGGCACAGGAAAGGCATTCTTACAGCGGAACGATATGAGAAATATCAAAAGGAAGCGACCGATCTGTGGCACTTCGTCGCATGCGTACAATTCTCTTCTGAAAAATTCCGGTCGTGCAAGGGCTGCCCGACTGGCCGAGGGCCTGTGACCCCGACCAGCTTTTTGACCGGGGGTTCTCACAAATCGCATGGAGAGCTTCGGCCAGTCTTCCACCCGGCCACAAATCTTCGCCGAGTTTTAGGACACTGAACAGAGAAAGAGGGCGCAGCGACCTGCCGCTTATCTCATACATTACTTTGCAGATTAGTTGGAAGGTTGACATTGCAACCAAAAATAAAGTATGCGGCACGATGTAACTAAATTGTAAGGTCAGATTTTCAGAGTTTGAGTAAACTCAAGTAAGACGTCATTAGACATCGTTGGGCGGCTGAATGCAATAGCTCGCTGCTGATGTATATTAATCCAAAATCCAGGGAGAACCAATGAGCATCGTCGAGGCAACTTTCCAAATTCCACAACATATCGCAAGAGGTCTGGCAAACGGAACTTATGTACGGTGGGGTGGGACAATACGTGAAGCAAATTCGGGACAGATTGTTACCCTTTTACGCGAGGTGTCCAAGACAGGAGAGTCAGCTGTATCAAGTCTTATGTCACTGACCTCCGTGGGGGCTGTAGCCAGTGTTCTTAACCTGGCAGTTACAACCATGGGCTTTATTATCGTTCTAAAACGCCTGGGTGTCATCGAGCAGCAGCTTAAACAGGCCCAGGAAGTCCTCCAGGCTATCGATTACAAGATCGATCTCTCCTTTTATGCCAACTTTCATGCGGCGCTTGATTTAGCAGTTAATGCTTTTACCATGACGAACTCTGAAACCCGCAAAATGAGTGCAATGCAGGCCATCAATCGTTTTCTGGAAGCAGAACATCACTATACCAAGCTGACAGATATGGAAATTGACAATGGCAGCCAGGTGGCCGACGAATACCTGTCAACGCTGTGTCTGGCCTATGTGACAGAAGCGCGCTGTTATCTGGAGCTGGAGGAGATCGATACCGCCCGTCGTCGTCTGCAGGAAGGTGCAGCCGTCCTGCGACCCCGTTTTGAGAAGCATATCAATACGTTATTGACATCCAATCCAGCCGCTTATTTGCACCCCAGCTTAAAGGATCAGGTAGGGTTGAAACGCCTGGCTAAAGTATATCAATGGCTGGAACCAGGGGTGGATGAGAGTGATGTTTTTGAAATGCAACGAGAGAATTTGTTCAAAATCGCTCAATACCCCGAAGAGTGGACAAGTTCACTCCCACAAGCGATTCGTATACCGAAAAGTGGTACTGCCGCGTCGACAAATGTGTTTAATGATTTAGCAAAACAATCGATAAAATTTATAGGGGCCTTACCCTCAAGGTCGAAAATGAAAGCTGGTTCCCCAGAAGCGGTAATGCCATCTCCCGAAACGGAGGCTTATGGTCGTTTACCAGCCATGATGGAATTAATGGAGACGATGGTTGAAAATGAAAACCGCCTGGCGATGTATGAATCCGAAGTGGATGTGATGCATCAGTTGGGAATGAGTTTTCAAGAGTGGCGGCAATTAGCGCCATCGTCTACTGATGCAGGAAATG
>JBLMZU010000748.1:0-16578 GCA_050258995.1 Bacteroidota bacterium | reverse complement strand
ACAGGTAGTTATGAAAATAGACCCAAAGCAGAATGGGCAGGGCGGTAAGAGCTCCGAATAAACCTGCATAAAGGATGCCGCGCAGCCAGCGCTTGCGATACAGAAAAAGGATCAGGATACTGCCTGTGATGATCAGGGCCAGACCGGCATAGCGCTGGAAGGTGGAGAGACCTGCGAGCACTCCCAGGACAAGGATGCTTTTTGTCGATCCCTTCTCCAGCATCTCTGTGGCAGCGATCAGGAAGGCGATGGTGAATGCCAGGAAGAGCAGGTCTGAGAGTACATTGGATGCCATGATCAGCAGCGAAAGGGATGTTGCAAAGACCGCGCTGCCGAAGTAATGAAACAGCGGCTGGTCCGGAAAGATTCTGTAGAAGAAATATCCGGCAAGCCAGATCACCAGGCCAAAGGTCAGGATGTTGAGATATTGCGCGGCCACAAACACATCCAGGTGGCTCGCAAGGCTGATGGCTGCGATGAAGATGGAATAGAGAGGTGGGAATTGGGTCAGGGGCTGGTTCAGGTAGTCGTAGAAGCCCTTGCCGTCCAGCAAGCTTTGGGCTGTTGCCAGGTATCTCGCCCCATCAGTGGAAAGGCCCGGCCCGAACCGGAAGGTCACCAGGTAGGTCAGGACCATGCCAAACAGTGACAGTAGAAAAAGGTAGATGGCAAACTGCCTGTGCGCCCTTAGAAAGCTCATCGACGGTACCTAGGCAGGAATTTTACCGCGAAGCGGCACTCCGTATCATTCCACCAGGCAGACAATGATCTCGCCGGGCCCATGCACGCCGATGGTCAGGGTCATTTCGATGTCGGAGGTGCGGGAAGGACCGGTGATGAAGACGGCCCGGTCCGCTTTCTTCAGGAGAGGCATTGCATCCGGCATGGAGGGCAGGATGGCAGATCGGCGCAGGATTGCAACATGAGTCTCGGGCAGCAGGGAGGCTTGCAGCGGATGGCCGGTCCCCTCCGCTTCCAGAATGGACCCGGTGTCTGCCAGCCCGCAATCGGCTCGGGTCACCCCGACGAGGATCTCCGGATCCGGTTCATGCGTGAATTGGATGCCTGCCCCTTGAAGAAGGGCTTCATCCAGCACGTTCGGCTCGAGGTGGATCCGCTGGATATTACGCGACTGCAGGAGCTCGATAATATCTTTTGTTGCATTCCTGGACTGGCAGATCTTGCCCCCCAGGGCTGTCAGTTCACGGGTGAATTGAGAGACCAGATCTTCGACAGATATGTTCGTTCTTTCAGATGGCTCTGGTTGTCTTCCAGGGGACGCAACTGGCCGGTCCTCCGGACCAGGGTCTGCTGGCTGTCTGAGATCCTTATACCGTTCCCGGAATGTCCTTCCGGCAAATCGCGGGAAGTCCTTGCTGTAGCCCCAGCCCGTCACAGCCGGGAGTCGCATCCAGGGCGTGGAAGGGGCAAGCAGCCGGCTCCCGAGGGCCGCGAGCTTTTGTGAAGCGCGATAGAGCCGCGGGCTGCGCGCGACCCGGCTGTACATCCAAAAAGTCACCGTTGCCAGAGTCGAAAGTCCCGCGCCCTCTTTTCTCTTTTCTCCTTCCTTTCCACTCATGCCCGCCCGTACCCGCGTCAGCATCTTCGGCAGGTCAATATCCACCGGGCAGATTTCCTTGCACGCCCCGCACAGGGAGGATGCCTGGGCCAGCTGAACATAATTTTCCCCCAGCAGGCCCGGCGAAACGACCGAGCCGATGGGACCTGGATAGGGAGCAATGGATTGATCGGCGCCGATATAGGCGTGACCGCCAAGCTCGCGGAATACAGGACAGGCATTCAGGCACGCGCCACACCGGATACAGTACAGGGCTTCTTTGAGCGGAGAGTTTCGCAGACGAGTCCGCCCATTATCAAGGATGACCAGGTGCCTGGTCTGGCCTGGGCCTGGCTTGCGCAGGATCTGCGTGTATACGCTCAGCTTTTGCGTGGTGGCTGACCGTGCCAGCATCGAGAGCATGAGTGCCAGGTCATCCAGGCCGGGCAGCAGCCGCTCCATGCCCATCATCGCAATGTATGTTTTGGGAAGTGTGGTCACCATGCGGCCGTTGCCCTCATTGGTGACAATGCAGATCGCACCGTTTTCCACAACGCCAAAGTTCACGCCACTGATGCCAATGTCGGCGTTCAAGAACACTTCCCGCAATACCTTTCGGGCCGTGTGCGTAAGCGTGGGAATATCCTCTGTATAGGGAATTCCCAGTTTTTCATGGAAGAGCTGGGCCACATCGCCGCGGCGGAGATGGACGGCGGGCGTGATGATGTGGGCAGGCTTTTCCCCGCGCAGTTGCACGATATATTCGCCCAGATCTGTCTCCACGGCCTGGATGCCCTTTGCTGCGAGCGCGTGATTGAGATTGATCTCCTCGGTGACCATGCTCTTGGACTTGGCCACCAGAAGATTTTTGTAGCGAGGCGTTACAGCTGTGGCGATTTTCAAGACGATCTGTATGGCTTCCGCCGCATCCCTGGCCCGGTGCACAATGACGCCGTTCTCTTCATTCCTGGCGATAAACCGGTCAAGAAACTCATCCAGGTGTTCGATGACATGCGCGCGGATGGCATGGGCGCGCTGGCGTCGCTGCGGCCAATCAGGAACGGCTGCGACGGCCAGGGCGCGTCCCCGCAGGCGGCGCTCGGTATTGGCATCCAGTGCAATCTGCAAGCCTGTGCTGGATATGGATGTGCGGATACGCTTCCTAAATTCGGATGTGCTCATTCTTTATCTTTGCCTGAGAACCTCGGCAATATGCAGGACCCGCTGGGTCTTTTTCTGGCGGTGCAATCCACCTGCGATGTGCATGAGGCAGCCAGCATCGGTGACCACCAGCGTGGGCGATTGTGTCGCCTCCAGGTTGCCGATCTTTCTCTTCAGCCATTCCCCCGAGAGCTCGGGGTGTTCCAGGGAGAAGATGCCCCCAAAGCCGCAGCACTCCTCCGCATGGGGAAGATCCACCACCCGGGCGCCGCGGACATTCGCAAGCAGTGCCCGCGGCTGGCGGTCGATATTCATGCCGCGCAGGGTATGGCAGGAGGGGTGGTAGGTCAGCATTCCGTCCCAGCGGGCGCCCAGGTCGGTCACTCCGAGACGGTCCACCACATACTCCGTAAATTCATACACTCTTGCCCCCATGGCCTGCGCACGCGGCAGCCAGGCCGGGTCATCCTGGAACAGCTCCGGATAGCCATGCTTAAACATATGAGCGCAGGAGCCGGAGGGAGTGACAATATCGCCCTTTGTCCGTTCAAATACCCGGATGGTATGCTCGGCGATCGGGCGTGTTTCGGCGCGCAGGCCTGCATTGAAGTTCGGCTGGCCGCAGCAGGTCTGGTCGGGAGGAAAGTCCACATTCACACCTAGGCGGTGGAAAATCTCCACGACGGCCTCTCCCGTTTGCGGGAAGAAAGAATCGATCAGGCAGGTGACGAAAAGCTGGATGGCATCCATGGGTTGATTGTAAGCCTAAACTCATTCTGATATTATCCTTCACTCATCCATGAGGCTTATAATCGTTTTTCATTCTTTACTGGTAATGGACGTATGAATATGAAGATTTCAAAAATCCAGGAGTTTGTTCAAAGATATCATGTGCTCCTGCTCGTTGCAAGTTTGCTTCTCGTTTTTGCAGTCGAAACGTTTGTCATTTCGCAGCGACATCTGAGCCTATCAGAGGGAATTAGCTCCACCTGGTGGATGATCGTCAAGAACGTGGAATCCGGGCGGGGATACAAGGCATGCGATATCAAGTACGTTCCCAACTGTGATCTGACAGACCAGACGACTGCCATGCGGGAGCCGGTCCCGGTCTTGTTTTTTGCCCTGGTGGGCATCTTAACACATAATTCAACGCTGGCATTCCAGGTCTCACAACTGATTTTTAATCTTTTGATCTGCCTGTTCATGTACCTGTTGGGCCGGGAATTGGGCAGTCCGACCCTTGGCCTGGTGGCGGCTTTTGGCTGGGCCATCTATCTGCATGCTGTTCATACGGTACTGCATATCAACGGCGATTTGATGGCGGGTTTTTTTGTGCTTGCAGGCGTGCTGGCATTAACGCAGGCGCTGAAAAAAAGAACAGTAGGACGCTGGATTCTCTTTGGTATTTTGTTTGGCCTGGCTGTTTTGTCGCGGTCATCGACAGTATTGGTCTTTTTGGTCCTGGCAGCGGGTTCGATTGTCTATTTACGACGGACAGGAATGCTGCAGTCTGAGTGGCACAAGCCTTTGCTGGCAGCCGTTCTGTTTGGACTGGTGTTACTCCCCTGGGTGGTGCGCAATGAGATGGTGTTCGGCAAGCCGGTCTGGGGTACCACACTGGTCGGCTACAACCTTTATCGCTTTAACGCCATTGTCATGATCGAAGTGCCTCCTCATTATGTGGGGCCCAGTGAAGGTTATGGGGAAATACAAACGCTTGTAGCCCAAACGCCCGAGCTTCGCCGCCCGATCAACGAGGCAAGGGTGGATGAGATCCTTCAGAAGAAAGCCTTGAATTTAATTCGCACTCACCCCGAGGAATATGCAGAGCTGGTGGCTTTCCGTTTCATCCCCCTGTGGTTTAACATCGGCATCCTGGATCAATACGGCGAGACGCCGATGATCATTGATGACCTGATCGTCCTTCAGCAGGCCATTCTGCTCGCCGCCTTTTTATTCGCCTTGTGGAAGGCAGATTGGTACCTGCGATTGCTGGCAGCCGGCGCGCTGTTCTTTATGCTTGGCTATCTTGCCGTGGACGCTCAATTACGCTACATGGTCACAATCATGCCTGTCATCATCGTCATCAGTGCAGCTGGTATCCATCGTTTTTTCCTGAGAGATGATCCGGGCAGGGGGGTTGAACAATTTCGGGAAACGGAGCAAATCACCCCGGGCTGAACGGGCGGCTTATCAAACACTCTTGGAACGGGAATGGATAAATCGGACCGCGTGACAAAAACATTCTTTTTCCGTTCAAATACACACAGGCAAGCGCCTGTGTGTATTGTTGCTTAATGAATCGGGAGGAAATTTCATTTCTTCACGGAAGCGTTAAAACCTCTTTGAATAGCCTTGCAACTGACAATTGTCTGAATGGCGGTCAACCATGCTTTTTTACCCAGAATCCTTTTTGTCTTTTGCCCGTCATGGGAATTGTGTTTATTAAAATTTCCTGAATATTTGGTATGATTATCCCCCTATGAAACAATTTCGCACAAAATTACCCGATGGATTTAATTTACCGGAGCGCCTAAACCGTCTCAGTGAGCTTGCCTACAACCTGTGGTGGACATGGCAGCCTGAAGCGGCGCGCCTGTTTGGTCGCCTAGATGTCGATCTATGGGAGCGCCTGGGTCACAACCCGATTCGTATGCTCCGTGAAGTGGGACGTCCCCGTTTGAACCTGGTTGCAGAGAACAAGGCATACCTGACTGCCTATGATAAGGTCTTTGCAGAGTTTGATGCCTATATGGATCAAACCGCCAACACCTGGACCAGCAGGCAGCACCCTGAGCTGGAAGGCCGCCCAGTTGCCTACTTTTCGATGGAGTTCGGCCTGCATGAGACTCTCCCGATCTATTCGGGTGGTCTGGGGGTGCTGGCCGGTGACCATATGAAGGAGGCGAGCGATCTGGGCCTGCCGATCCGCGGTGTAGGTTTCATGTATGCTGAGGGCTACTTCTCACAGCGGATTACTGAGGATGGCTGGCAGGAAGCGCTCAATAATATGCTGGACTTCCACAACCTTCCCGCGCTCCAGGTTTGCGATGAAGCCGGAGACCGCCTGACGGTGGAGGTTGAGCTGCCGGATCGGGTGGTCACGCTCGGGCTTTGGGAGATCCGCATCGGACGCGTCCCTCTTTACCTTCTCGACTCCAACATCGAGCCGAACACTGATTTCGACAAACAATTGACTGCGCGCCTGTACTGGTCGGACCTTGACCGGCGCGTGATGCAGGAGCTGCTGCTGGGTGTGGGTGGTGTCCGTGCTTTGCGTGCCCTGGGATATAACCCGTCGGTCTGGCATATGAATGAGGGCCACGCCGCCTTCCTGACTTTGGAGCGTGCCCGTGAGTATGTAGCCGGTGGCGATACCTTCGAGCAGGCCATCCAAAAGACCCGCGGACAGAATGTATTCACCACCCATACACCGGTCCCGGCCGGGAATGATGAATTCCCGCTATGGTTGATCGAAAAATACCTGGCTGCACTGTGGCCCGAGCTCAAGCTGACACGCGATCAATTCTTCGATATCGCTCGTCACCAGATGCCACAGGGCGAGACCTTCAGCATGGGCATCCTGGCGCTGCGCAACTCCGAGGGCCGTAATGCGGTCTCCGAGCTGCACGGCGATGTGTCCCGCAAGATGTGGCATTTTCTCTGGAAGGACAGGGACGTGGACGATGTGCCGATCACGCATATCACCAATGGCGTGCATGTGTCCAACTGGATGGCGCGCCGCTTGCGCTTGCTGTTGGACCAGTATCTGGGCAGGGACTGGTCGGATCGCCTTGATGATCCTGATCTTTGGAGCAATATCGATAAAGTCCCTGACGACGCCCTCTGGAACGTACGCCTGCACCAAAAGCGCAAGCTCTCCTCCTACCTGCGTGAACGCGTCCGGGACCGCTGGACCCGGGGTGGTTTCCATCCCGTACAGGTTGTCTCTTCGGGCGTGCTGATCAACCCCTATGCACTGACGATCGGGTTTGCGCGCCGCTTTGCCACATATAAACGGGCGAGCCTGGTCCTGGCAGATATCGAGCGATTGCTGAATATTGTCAACCGCCCCAATATGCCGGTGCAGATCATTTTTGCGGGCAAGGCCCATCCGGCTGATGAGCCTGGCAAACAATTGATCCAGCAGGTCTACCGCCAGGTCAAGCGCGCAGAAACGGGCGGACGGATCGTCTTCATTGAGGACTACGACATGAACCTGGCGCGCTACCTGGTCCAGGGCGTGGATGTGTGGATGAACACGCCGCGGCGTCCCTATGAAGCAAGTGGCACATCCGGGATGAAGGCTGCAGTGAACGGCGCCCTGAACTTCTCCGTTCTGGACGGCTGGTGGCGCGAAGCCTACAACGGCCACAACGGCTGGTCCATCGGCGAGGATCGCGATCTGGGTTCGCCCAACGTCCAGGACGAGCAGGATGCCGAGAGCCTGTATGACACCCTGGAGAATCAGATCATCCCGCTTTATTACGATCGCGACTCGAAGGAAATCTCCCATGATTGGATCGCCCGCATGAAGGAATCGATGAAGACCAACATCCCACAATTCTCCACCCGCCGCATGGTGAAGGAATATGTGGAGCGGTTGTACGTCAAGGCTTTGAAATAAAGGCTGTAGGATTCGAGAATGCTTCCCGAAATTACCGTTGCCGACCTTTCCGAAAAATTAAAATCCGGGGATAAATTTATACTCCTGGATGTGCGCGAACCGGGCGAGCTGGAATACGCCAGATTAAGCGATAGCAGGCTTGAAGTCACGCCGTTGAGCCGCCTGGCGAGTGTAGGCACCAAGGCACTGTCCGAGGCAGCCCGGTCGCACGATGCAACCATTTATGTGATGTGCCATCACGGCAACAGAAGTGCCCAGGTCACCGCCTGGCTTGCCCAGCAGGGATGGCAAAATGTATTCAATGTGCACGGCGGCATAGATGAATACGCGCGCAAGATCGATCCAGCAGTGGGGATGTATTAGGTGCCGAAAGCTTAAGGTAAAAAAGAAGGTTGAGATCATGATCTCAACCTTCTTTTTAAAACCTGCCCGCTGCAAACCTTATTTTTGAAACACAAACTCCCCATTCTTATAGAACAGCTCACCGTCCACCAGGATCTCCGAATCTGTGCGCAGATCGCAGATCATATCCCAGTGGATGGATGATTTATTGTGCGAGCCTGTCTCAGGGTAGCCGGCGCCAAGGGCCATATGGAAGGTCCCGCCGATCTTCTCGTCGAACAGGATGTTGCCGGTGAACCTGTCGATGTCGAAATTGGTGCCGATCGCGAATTCGCCGACGTGACGTGCCCCCTCGTCCGATTCGAGCATCTTGACCAGGTAGGCCTGGTTCTTTTCCGCCTGGGCCACTTCCACGCGGCCGCGGTTGAAGGTCAGCTCGGCACCCTCGACGGCAACGCCTCCATAGATGGCGGGATAGGTAAACTTCACCCAGCCATTGACCGAGTCCTCCACGGGCCCCGTAAAGATCTCACCATCCGGCATATTGTGCGTGCCGGTGGAGTTCATAAACTTGCGTCCCTTGATCGAGAGTGTCAGGTCGACATTCGGCCCGCGCATCACGACCTGGTTTTTCCCGGTCAGCCAGTCGATGGCCCGCTGCTGTCCCTCGGCGGTACTGTTCCAGAAGGCGATCGGGTCCGCTTCCTGGGCGTGCACCGCGCCGAAGACAAAGTCTTCATATTCCTTCAGGCTCATGCTGGCGTCCTGGGCATAGGCATCGGTGGGATAAAGCGTGGTCACCCACTTGAACGCACCTTCCGCGCCGCGCCGCATCTGGGATTCCGTGATCGTGCTAAGTGCCCTGCCGCGGCGTTGTGCCTTTAAAGGATCGATGTTTGTTGTGCTGCGCGTATTGGTCGCCGAATGGATCCGGATGCGGCTCTCGAACTGATCATAGGCGATCTTATAGAAGGTGGGAATGAAATCGAGCTGCGAATCCTTTGCATAGGTCAGGTACATCTCATCCTGGCTGAACGGCATCATCCCCGGCAGGGCGATCATGGGGTGGGGGAGGCCGCCCTTTTCCAGGATCTGGATGTACAGCTCACGGATCAGCGGCTCGGCTGCTGTTGTCGCTTCGATGAGGACGCGGTCGCCGGGGACGATCCGGGCGGAGTGCTCGACCAGAATTTTTGCAAAATTTGCTACACGAGAATCGGACACAAAATTTCTCCTTTTTGAAATACCAACCATGAAAATTATAACATTCCGCAGGTTTTTGGCTTTTTATCAGTATCGATTTGTAACGTTTTTCATGTGACAGGGATTTTGGCCGGGGAGATCGGGAGATGAGTTATACTTTTCCATCATGAAACAACTTCTCCAAAACATCAAAACGGGGCAACCTAGTGTGGAAGACGTTCCCATCCCAACCCCGCGTGAGGGCCAGGCCCTGATCAAAGTTGCAGCCAGCCTTGTGTCGGCTGGGACCGAGCGCATGATGGTCAAGAATGTCGTTGAGCAGGCCCGTTCACGTCCCGATCTTGTGAAACAGGTCATCGACAAGGCCCGCCGTGAAGGGATCGCGAACACGGCCAGGGCTGTTTTCAATCGCCTCGACCAGCCCATGGCGCCCGGCTATTCGTCCGCCGGGACGATCGTTGCACTGGGCGAGAATATGCAGGACTTCAAAGTCGGCCAGCGGGTGGCCTGTGCGGGTGCGGGATACGCGGCCCACGCGGAATACAACGTCGTGCCGAAAAATTTGCTGACACTCCTGCCCGATCATGTGGATTTTGAGTCCGCTGCGTTCACCACCCTCGGCGCGATCTCCATGCATGGCTTCCGGCTTGCCGGGCCGCAGCTTGGCGAAAACATCGCAGTCATCGGCATGGGCTTGCTGGGATTGCTGACCGCCCAGATCGCGGCCGCCGCCGGATGTAATGTCCTGGGCATCGACGTGGCCCCCGCCCGTATTACGCTCGCCTCCTCCCTCGGACTGGGCGCGGTCCTCCGTCAGGAGGCTGTGGATGCCTCTGCTGCGTTCACCGCCAATCGCGGCTTCGACGCGATCATCATCTGTGCCGATACGACCTCCAATGACCCGGTGGAGCTGGCCGCGGTCATTGCCCGTGACCGCGCCCGCGTCGTTGCCACCGGGGCGATCGGACTGACTTTTCCGCGCAAGAGCTACTTCGAAAAGGAGATCTCCTTCGTCAATTCGCGCTCCTACGGGCCGGGCCGTTATGACCTCAATTACGAAGAGCAGGGCCAGGATTACCCGATCGGCTACGTTCGCTGGACCGAGGGACGCAATTTTGAATCGGTGGTGGATTTGATGGCTAAAGGCCAGCTGAATGTCAGGCCCCTGATCACCCATCGTTTTGACATCGGGGAAGCGACGAAGGCCTATGAAGTGATTACTGGCAAGGCGGATGAAAAATTCCTGGGAGTGTTGCTGACCTATCCACAGGAAGAGGTTGAAGAAAAAAGAAGGACCGTCCTCCCTCCTTCCTCCTCCATTTCAACCGGTGCCGTAAAGCTCGGGGTTGTAGGTGCCGGCCTGTTTGCCAGTTCCGTGCTTCTTCCTTCCGTCAAAAAGGCGGGCGATATCGAGCTGATCGGGATCGCCTCCTCCGGCGGCCTCCATGCCCAGCATGCCGGCAGGAAGTTT
This sequence comes from Bacteroidota bacterium, assembly GCA_050258995.1. GTDB lineage: Bacteria > Chloroflexota > Anaerolineae > Anaerolineales > Villigracilaceae > Defluviilinea. Next base: position 6,216 of record JBLMZU010000748.1, on the reverse strand, counting down.
GGCTTTCGCTATGCCACCTCCGATGATGAAGAAGTTATCAACGATCCAAACGTCAACGCGGTTGCCATCCTAACCCGCCACAACACTCATGCAGATCTGGTTGTAAAGGCGCTGCAGGCCGGGAGGCATGTCTTTGTGGAAAAGCCACTGGCTATCAACAGTGAACAGTTATCAATGATCACTGAACAATTGCAAAAGACTGATCACTGTCTGCTGACCACCGGTTTCAACCGCCGTTTCGCCCCACTTGCCCAATCACTTGCCTCTTTTCTCTCGAATCGGTCTGAGCCGATGCACGTCCATTACCGGATCAATGCCGGGCCCATCCCTCTCAACCACTGGACCCAGGATCCCGAGATCGGCGGTGGGCGGATCATCGGGGAAGGCTGTCACTTTGTAGACTTCATCTCCTTTTTGATCGGCGCGGCTCCTGTGTCGGTTGTTGCCCACGCATTGCCGAATAGCGGGAAATATCGGGATGATAATGTTACGATGACCTTCACGTTCCCTGACGGCTCCATCGGCGTGGTGGATTATCTTGCCAATGGTGATAAGTCTTTACCCAAGGAGCGTGTGGAAGCGTTCTGTGGGGGCAGGGTTGGTGTTTTGGATGATTTTGTCTCACTGCAGACGGTGAGAGATGGAAAGAAAAAAGAAGTAAAAGGTGCCCAAAACAAGGGCTGGGTGGAGGAATGGAGGGCTTTTGCCAGTTCCATTCGTGAAGGCGGTGTACCACCCATTCCTTATCAGCAACTGATCGGTGTGACCCGGGCGACGTTTGCGGCAGTCGAGTCCTTGCGAACAGGAAATAAAATCGCGATCTGAGCGTCTAAGGATCGAAACATTTTTGGATCGGCTGCCCCCTACAGGATAGGAATAAAGAATTCTCACATGGATTACATTCAGGAGCTCCGCCAGTTTATCGGTCACCGTCCCATTCTGATGCTTGGGGCGGTGACGCTTGTTTTGAACAAAGATAATCACCTTTTGATGATGCGACGCACCGACAGCGGGCACTGGGGAGTGCCGGGCGGGGCCGTTGAGTTGGGTGAGGTAATTGAAGGTGCCGCCAAACGTGAAACCAGGGAGGAAACAAATCTTGAGGTTTTGGAAATGTCTCTCTTTGGTATATTCTCCGGACCCGGGCTGTATTACAAATATCCGAATGGGGATGAAGTTTATAACGTGTCGATTGTTTACCTGGTGAAGGATTGGCACGGCGAGATCCAGCTCAATGACGAACACAGTGAATGGAGCTGGTTCGCCGCCGGCCAGATCCCCGAAGATGTCAGTCCGCCGATCCTCACGATCCTTGAGCAATTTAAGCGAGCATTTTCCAGCCTGGCGCCTGAAGCATGATGCCTGATACTCCGTCCATAGAGGTTCCTCGATGACCGTAAAGCCATGGAAGGTTTTGGAAACCAGTTATTTTCGCCCCAGGTTTCGGATCGATAAATGTGAGCTGGGCAATGGCAACCTTCTGGATGCCACGATCTTTGAATTTCGATCCTGGGCGAATGTGGTGGCGTTGACAAAAAACGATGATGTTGTCCTGATCCGGCAATATCGCCATGGAGCTCACGATATCTTGTGGGAGTTCCCTGGTGGTGTGGTTGAAGAGGAAGAGGATCCGCTGGATGGCGCGAAACGCGAGCTGCTGGAAGAGTCGGGCTACACGGCCTCCAGGTGGATCGAGGTGGCGCGCCTGTATCCGAATCCTGCCCTCCAGACCAATACCCTGTATGGTTACCTGGCACTGGATGCCGAGCGGGTGGCCGAGCAGGTCCTCGATGCGGGTGAGGATATTGATGTCCACCTCCTGCCGTTGGATGATCTGGTCGCAATGACGAGGCGTGGAGGTTTCCCGAATGCCCTGATGACAGCCGTCCTGTTTTCCGTGCTGGCGTACATGGGCAGGATTCAATAAAACCTATGAGAGGAATACCGTGAGATCACGTGCCGGGGTCGTATTAATTCAAGATGGAAGGGTTGCCCTGATCGAGCGCCATCGCGCCGGCCTGGACTATTTTGTCTTCCCGGGTGGTGGTGTGGATGAAGGAGAAACGTATGAGCAGGCGGCCGTCCGGGAGGCGATGGAGGAACTGGGCATCCAGGTGACCATCAAACAAAAGGTAGCGGAGATCCAAATGGCATCCAAAAGCCACCAGGTTTATTTCCTTGTCGAGCAAACCGGCGGCGAGTTCGGCACGGGAACCGGTGAAGAATACGCGGATGCAGATCCCAATGACCCCGATGAGGGAGTCTACGTACCGGTCTGGATGCCTATCGCGGAGTTGCCTCTCCATGAAAAGGTCTACCCGCGGGGCGTTGCAGACCTGGTCAATAAGTCTGTTACAGGAGGCTGGACCGGTGACATACCAACCATTTTGGAATAGCCAGGATGAAAGCGACGCCTGACGAGATTGAAAATTATCTGTCAGCGGTTTCTATTCCCCCTCACAGGCTCATGCAGGCGGTAGACCCATTCCATTTGCGCCATGCTTTCAGAAAATGAGCCGCTATTCGCCGGCATCGATGAGCGCAATTGGCCAGGGTCGTGGGTTATGTGGAACTTCCCTTGCAGGAATTCCTTCAGACATTTTCAGTGCGGCGTGAGGCCCTCTTACGTCTATTAGGAGATCTGCCGTCCGGATCGGAGGAGAGGACTGCCATCATCTTTGAGCGCAGACACACTGGTTGACCCAGAACCACCGGATGGTGAAACAGGAGACAGAGCATGTCACCCCGATTCGATCGATGTTGCGATCGTGAACGGGACAGGACAAGCGGTACAATACAGTCATGAAACCCGCAAAGCGAGCGGCACGGAGACGTAGGTGACCCACCTGCCTCTGTGCCGCTTTGATTTCTGAAGGAGAATTCCATGCCCAACACTCGTTTCAATCGATTCTATCGCTATGCGGAGCTGACCCGCCTGCTTAAAGAGTATGCGGCGGAGTATCCGAACCTCGTCCGCCTTGAGTCGATCGGGAAAAGCCATGAAGGGCGGGATGTGTGGCTGGTCACGGCCACCAACTTCAAGTCAGGGAGTGACCTGGAGAAGCCCGCCTTTTGGGTGGATGGCAATATCCATGCCTCGGAGGTCACGGCCAGTGCAGCTGCGCTGTATTTGATCCATACCCTGGTCACAAAATACAAAAGCGATCCAAACATCACCCGGGCCCTGGATACCCGTGCGCTGTACATTGTGCCGCGCGTCAATCCTGACGGTGCGGAATGGGCCCTGGCTGACAAGCCCAGGCTCATCCGCTCGAGTACGCGTGAATATCCGTTCGGCGACGATCCGATCGAAGGCCTGGTATTTGGGGAGGATATCGATGGCGATGGACGCATCCTGCAAATGCGGATCGAAGATCCGAACGGTGCCTGGAAGGTCCATCCCGATGACCCGCGCCTGATGATCCGCCGCGACCCGGTTGAAACGGGCGGGAGGTACTATCGCATCCTGCCGGAGGGCCTGATCAAGAATTATGATGGCGTGACCATCAAGGTGCTGGGTCCAAAACAAGGCCTGGATTTGAACCGCAACTTCCCTGCCGGCTGGCGCCCGGAAGGGGAGCAGAACGGTGCAGGTCCGTTTCCCACCTCCGAGCCCGAGGCGCGCAACCTGGTCGATTTCATCGCAAAGCATCCAAACATTACCGGTACAATTTCCTTTCATACGATGAGCGGCGTCCTATTGCGTCCCTATGATGATCGGCCGGATGACTCATTTCCAGTCGAAGACCTGTGGACCTATCAGAAAATCGGCGAGAAGGGTACGGAGATCACAAGCTATCCAAACGTTTCCGTCTTCCACGATTTCAAATACCATCCCAAACAGGTCATCACCGGGGGCTTCGATACATGGACCTACGATCATCAGGGAGTGTTTTCCTGGACGGTCGAATTCTGGAGCCCGATGAAGCAGGCCGGCATCGAGAAACTGAAGTTCATCGACTGGTACCGCGAGCATCCCATCGAAGATGATCTGAAGCTGCTCAAATGGAACGATGAAGTGTTAAATGGCGGGGGGTATATCAACTGGTATCCGTACAGGCATCCTCAGCTGGGAAACGTGGAGCTGGGCGGCTGGAATTCTCTGCACATGTGGACCAATCCGCCGCTCGAGTTTCTGGAAAAGGAGATCAGCCCGATCCCCAATTGGGTCGTCTGGCATACGCTGATCTCTCCGCGACTCGTTTTGCTGGATACAAAAGTGACTCCTCTTGGAGGAGACTCATACTGCATCAGGCTGGTAGTCCAAAACGAGGACTGGCTTCCGACCTATGTGACAAAGAAGGCACTGGAGCGAAAAGTGACGAGAGGGGTGATTGCAGAAATTTTACTTCCCAGGGGAGCTGTCCTGCAGTCAGGAAAACAACGCGAAGAACTGGGTGAATTGGAAGGCCGGGCCTATAAAGCTGCGTCCCCCGATGAAAATGAGGAGGGCACAAACGAACGCGTCAAGGTGGAATGGGTGGTGAATGCCAGGAAGGGGACAAAGGTGAAATTGCTGGCAAAACATGAGCGTGCGGGTGTGGTGAGAACAGAGGTCGTTTTAAAGTAAGACGAATGTCGATGGACCATCGGCCACTGGCGATTTATTTCAGCCATGGTCAATGGTTCATCCCCATGATCTGTTATGGGGAACTTTAATTTTTTCTCCTCGTCCTTGCCTTAACGCCAAATAAAAAATCCATCACACAACGGAGGATGAAATGAAATCCCGATCCGGTCTGTTCATGTTGCTTGTGGTCATCGTAGCCATGCTGGTTCTTGCTGCCTGTGGAGGAGCAGCAACTCAAATGGCGGCACCCGCAGCTACCGAAGCACCCTATCGGGTGGCGCCTCCCGGCGCCAGCGATCAGGTCGGCCAGGCGGCTGCCCCGGTCGAAAGGCCGGCTGCCCCGGGGCAATCGCCGGACGCAAATGCCCCTGCGCCGCTGCCCACTGCTGCCGCGTTTGAGATTGCCAATCCTTCAGGAGACTTGACGGTGCTCGAGCGTTCCAATCGAATGATCGTCAAGAATGGGGATGTCCGCCTGATGGTGAAGGATACCGACGTTGCCATCGACCGCGCCACCCAGATTGTTGGAGATGCCGGTGGATACATCGTCAGCTCACGGGTTTGGTACCAGGATTATTATGGGAACAATCTCAAATACGCCACGATCACGATCGGGGTCCCGGTGGATGAATTTGAGAAGGTTCTGAGCAAGCTGCGCGGGCTGGCGATCAAAGTGACTGACGAGACCGCTGCCGGTGACGATGTCACGGACCAGTATGTGGATCTGCAATCCCAATTGACAAACCTGGAAGCTACGCGTGCACGCATCCAGGAATTTCTGAAGGACGCGAAGACCGTGGACGAAGCGCTGCGGATCAATCAGGAGCTCTCGAATATCGAGGGACAGATCGAGCAGATCAAGGGACAGATGAACTATCTCAACGACCGGTCCGCTTATTCGACAATTACCATCAACCTGGAACCTGAATTCCCGGTCCTGACTCCCACACCGACCTCGACTCCCAGCCCCACGGCCACGCCCATTCCCTGGAATCCCGGCCAGACTTTTGGAGAAGCAAAGGGTACGGTAACGACACTGTATCAGGGAATTGGCAACTTCCTCATCTGGTTGTTCGTCGTGATCGTGCCGGTGGCCCTGCCATTCGCACTGATCGGCTGGGTGTTATGGAAGCTGGCGACCCGTACATCCAAAAAAAATGTGAAGCCAGATAGTGTGCCCTAACTCACCATAAAAAACGGCAGGGACAGTATGACCGATACTGTCCCTGCCGTCTATAAATTCTCGAATCTACAGGCAGCATTTCTAGAACAGGGAAATCCCAATCCAGGCAAACAATACGCCAAACGCACTGCAGGCAAAATTGACCCAGTCATTGTTCAGCCACTTCCAGCCGCGGATGTGGACGGTTGGCGTGCCACAGGTGTGGACTGGATGTTTTTCGGTTTCCTTTTCATCGGTGGGACAGTAATACATGGCCTGAACGGTGGCGCCGAGGAATGAGTCAAAGAGCGAGCCTGCCAGGCCGGCGAGGGCGATCAGCAGCCAGTACGCAGGGACCAGTTTGCCAACGGGGGAGAGGAAGGCAGCCGGCAGAGCAATGACTGCCGCACCCAACAGCGAGGCAAGAGTCCCAAATAACGAGATTCCACCGGATGTCCCTTTTTCGACGCGTTTTCCCAGGTTA
>JBLMZU010000747.1:0-4912 GCA_050258995.1 Bacteroidota bacterium | reverse complement strand
GGTCAGGAGAGTACAATCTGAATCAAGTGAAACCAGCACAATCAAACGGCGAGACCTCTCAGGAGTAGACCAACGAATTTGGAGATCCGATTCAACCTGGGATGCTGTTGTTCCTGGAAGGGTGGATAAAGTATGTTTGTTCATGTCACCTCACAGACAGATAAATCGTATCAGAGGGGCATAAAATGGTGACAAAGAAGTGAAACAATCCCGTAAAGAACAAATAAAATCGCCTCGAATCCGAGGCGATTAAGAAATATGTCACCAGTCAGATTATGACAAAAATATGCTGCCTAGACGGGCTCCAGGCCTTTACCGGGATGAACTATTCATCAGCAATAAAACGGTAGCCGATGCCCGGCTCTGTGAGTATATGTTGAGGACGCTCAGGCTCGGCCTCAAGTTTCTTCCTCAGCTGGCGCATGTAGACGCGCAGGTATTCTGTGTGTTCCGCATTGGACGGCCCCCATACGCTCGTGAGGATGTTTTGATGAGTGAGGACACGTCCATGGTTGCCGGCAAGATAGGAAAGCAGCCTGTATTCGATCGCGGTCAGCTTCACTTCCTCACCGCTCCGTTTTACAATGTGCCAGGCGAGATCAATTGTGATCGGCCCGGCCTTCACGACCCGGCTTGGTTCGCCCTTCCGGCTTATCGAATGCCTTAATGCCACCCGCACTCGCGCAAGCAACTCCTCGATCCCAAATGGCTTGGTGAGGTAATCGTCCGCACCTATGTCGAGTGCAACGACCTTGTCGTGTTCGCTGTCGCGAGCAGAAAGAATGATGATGGGAGTCTGTGTCCATTCCCGTAGGCGCATGCAGACGTCAACACCGTCCATATCCGGCAGACCCAGGTCAAGGATGATCAGGTCTGGCTCCTGTGCGGCTGCGAGGGCAAGTCCTTCTTCACCACGGCTCGCGGTTGTTACCTGGAATTGTTTCTCAGTCAGAATTGTTCGTATCGCGCGCAGGATTTGCAGTTCATCATCGATCACGAGTATATGCGGGTCATTACTCATTCTGTCTCCGTATCCATTGGTAATTGGGGGGGCAGGGCTCCATCCCAGGTGAGTGGAAGTGTGAAATTAAACGCAAAGCCGTCCGATACGTTTTCCGCCCAGATGCGCCCGCCATGGGCTTCGATGATTCCCTTGCAGATCGAAAGACCCAGTCCCGTGCCCGTCACTCGATCAGCCGCGGTGATGCGGTAGAACTTATCGAAAATCTTCTCTAGATCTGCGTTTGGAACCTGGGGTCCCTGATTGCTCACCTGAACATGAATTGTTTCGCCTTCGAGGTATGCCAGTATGGAAACTGTGGTTGCTGCAGGGGCATATTTCAAACTATTACTGACCAGGTTTGTGAAGACCTGTTGCATCTGTACGTAATCCACAGGGATTAAAGGCAGGTTTTCAGGGACATCAATTACGATTTTATGGTCGACGGCAACATGTTTCATCCGTACGATCACCCCCTCGATAATCTCAGAAAGGATGTTCCATTCTCGCTTCGGCTTGAGTACGCCCGATTCAATGCGGGACATATCCAGCAGGTTACCCACCAGGATATTCAGATGATCGGCTTCATCATCGATCGCTGCGATCAGTTCAGCGCTTGCCGGAGAATCCCAGCTTACTTCCCTGCTGCGCAGACTGGAGGCCGCGGCTTTGATCGTGGAAAGTGGCGTGCGCAGCTCATGGGAGACAGATGACAAAATAGCGGACTTCAGATGATCACTCTCTTCAAGAACACGAGCGCGGGACTCCGCCTGGGTAAGCCAGGCACGCTCAAGGGCCAGTGCGCCCTGGCTGGCAAATGTTTGTAACAGCCTTTTCTCGGCCTCTGAAATGGTTGAGGATGCCCTCCATAGACGTATCTCCCCCAGATGGCTGTGTGCCGCCTGGATGGGAACAATCCATTCAGGTGGGCGGGCGGGTGCGGCTGTCTCTGGTAGATGAATGGTGAAAGGATGCAGCCCTACAATATTCAATTCCTCGTGCTCTCCGGCTGAAGCATCCTGGACTTGCCGGGCCAGGATCTGCGCAATGGCACGATCATCCCGCAAACCTGCAAGCGCTGTGCTAAACTCGTAAAGCTGTGTAGCCTCACGCTCACGGGCTGTTGCGGCGGCGAGGCCGGCCTGTGCGCGTCCCACCAGCTGACTGATCACAACTGCGACGATGAGAAAAATAAATAATATAACCACATCCGTCGGCCGGTGAACTGCCAGTGTGTAATAAGGCCGGATAAAAAAATAATTGAAGGCAAAAAAGGTTACCAGCGCGCTTGCAATGCCGGGGCCAAGGCCCCACCTGGCCGTGATGATTCCAAGCGGAACCAAATAGAGCAGAGCAATCAGCGTGGTATCGAGCACATCTCGCACCAGGAAGAGTATTGCCGTGGTCACAGCAATCAAACTGAAAGCCAATAGATATCCCCATAACCGTGAGGGGAAGGATGAGTTTCGAGTGCTTGCGTAATTCATACTAATCATGAACATGATAGGGCACGTTGACAATAACAATCCCATTTTGCCGTTTCAGTTGATCCCGGAGAAGATCGGCTGTGTTCATATGCAATGGGGCAGTCATGCGATTATTTGAAACAAACTCAGGCACAACGATGGTCATGGTTTCTCCAGGCTGTCGCTGTCTTGAGATATCCGTAATATATTCCAGCAACGGTTCCAGCAGGAGGCGATAGGGGGAGTTCAGCATAACCATGCGGACGCCTTCCCCCCAGGTTTCCCATTTTTTGCGTACCTTCTCGGAATCAGCCGGCTCGATCAGGACGTAGACCGCCGTCACGTCATCGGACAGCATACGTGCGTAACGAAGCGCGGCCAGCGTACCCTGGTGCACCCCGCTGATCGGCATGATCACGCGATGGCGGGTGGTATGAGGGGGCATTACAACAAAATTGTCCAGGGAGAGTCTTTTTGCAAGCCCCTTGTAATGACGATGGATCCACAGGAAAATCACGACCAACGCTGGGATAAGAAATAATACAACGTAGGCGCCGTCGGAAAATTTAGTAACGGCAAAGACCATCATGACGACTGCGGTACATACAGCGCCAAATCCATTGATGATCATCTTGCTTCGCCAATCCTTGACGAAGTGCAGCGTGGAGCCCCGCTCCACCTTTTCTTCCCCGGGTTTTAGCCTGCCGATTTTATGCCAGCGCAGGGCCATGCCACCCTGGGAGAGGGTAAATGACAGAAAGACACCGATGGCGTACAGGGGAATAAGACGGGTAACACTGGCACTAAAAATCACAACGATGATGGAGGCGATGGCAGAAAGAGTCACAATGCCGGTTGAAAAAACCAGTCGACTTCCACGATAGGTAAGCTGACGGGGAAGGAAACCATCTTTTGCAACCAGGGCGCTTAAGCGGGGAAAATCGGCAAATGCAGTATTGGCTGCCATAATGAGGATGACTGTCGTGGCAGAAATGAGCATCAAATAAAGTGTCCCACGCCTATCAAAAACCGTCCGGCCCAGTTGTGAGATCACTGTTTCACTTTCCGAGGGAACCACGCCGATTTCTTTTGACAGATAGGAAATCCCAAGAAAAAGTGAGCCAAGAATCAGAGACATCCAGATTAAGGTGATGCCCGCATTCCTACTTCGCGGCTCCTTGAAGGCAGTAATACCATTTGAGATGGCTTCGACGCCGGTCAGCGCCGTGGTGCCGCTTGCAAAAGCATGCAATATCAGAAAAGGCGTGATCATCGCAACGCCGGTCAGCATTTCCATGTCCGGCGGGTCTTCCACGGCTCCAAGTGTGTCTGTCACCAATAGACGGAAAAGCCCCACTCCCACCGTAATAAACATCATGACCACAAAAAAATAGGTGGGGATCGCAAAAGCAGTCCCTGATTCCTTTACTCCACGTAAATTCATTGTCATGACGAAGAGAATGAACCCCACGGAAAGCCAGACGCGATAATCATAAAGCGCCGGGAATGCAGAAGTTATCTGCGCAACCCCGGATGAGATCGAAACCGAGACGGTCAGCACATAGTCCGTCAGAAGAGCGGCACCGGCGATCAGTGCTGGAAACTCGCCCAGATTATCGCGAGCGACAATATAGGCACCCCCGCCATCCGGATAGGCATGGATGGTTTGCTCATAGGAGATTGTAACGATGCCTAGCAAGATGACGATGGCCAGGGAAATTGGAAATACAAGACCAAACGCCATCGTTCCTGCGGCTGCAAGGATTACAAGTATTTCCTGCGTAGCATACGCAGTGGAAGAAAGCGCATCCGAGGCAAATACTGCAAGGCCGACTGCCTTTCCAATCGTCTGATGAGGAGCATCTGCGGTGGATAAGGGGCGTCCTATAAACCAGGATCGGAAGGTCCAGGGTGGCTTAAAATCTGAGTCTCGATCAATAATCGATGTCGGTAAATCATCTTCGTGTCTGATCATGGAGTGGAATCCGTCCGGTTGATGAGATGTAGTCTGCTATCTGAACAAGTGGTTCCAAACCAGGATCAGCCAGAATTCGACTGCCGTGGTAAGCAATTCCAGGAAGATCGTCCAGGATGTAGCAAGAAGAATGATTTTGACCTGAAGCAGGGAAAAACCGAGAATTAGAACAATAAATCCGGTCCATGCCACAGCTTGCGCCATCCACCAAAGGCTTGAATTGTTTTGGGGATCGAATCCGGGCAGGATATAGAGCGGCACATCCAGATCCGGCTGCAGTATCTCTGGTAGAGGCTTTTTTTGAACCCCATACTGCTCGTGATCAACGCACACCACCATGTCCCCCGGCTGGCAGCGTGATTTTACAGCCTTCATCCAATCGGTTCCAAATATGACTTCGGTTTGAGCAGATACATGGTCATAGTTCACCATGGCAGCCATTTTGACCAGGGTGCGTCTTAGGCTGGACTC
>JBLMZU010000746.1:0-3446 GCA_050258995.1 Bacteroidota bacterium | reverse complement strand
ACAACCGCAGCCAGTATGCTGCCTTCATCACCATCCTGCTGACCATTCTCGTCCTGACCGTTTCGAGCGTGCTCGTGTTGCAATTTGAGAGTAACGACCCGGCTTCAAGTATCAAAACGGGCGGAGATGCCCTCTGGTATTCGATCGTGACGATCACCACCGTGGGCTACGGCGACTTTTACCCTGTCACGGCTGCGGGCCGGGTGGCCGGCATGTTCATCATGTTTGCCGGTGTTGGCATCATCGGCGCCCTGGCCAGCCTTCTCTCCAGCCTGCTGGTGGGCGGTGGATCTGCCCCGGAAGAGGAGGAAACACCTGCAGGGACCTCCGCTGGAAATGCGGAACAGGAGCTGGTTGCCCTGAACCAAAAATTGAGCCGCATCGAAGACGAGCTGGCGGCCCTGCACACGCTGCTTGCAAAGACCCCGGGTGATGACTGAAATACATCATCCCCATAAGATCCCTTGTTGCCCGGGTCCCAAAGGAAGGGGCACATGATCGACACACAGGCAAAACCGAAGCCCTATATTCGGCTGATGGCGCTGGTGGCCCTGATGGGCCTGGTCAGCGCCGTGGTCACTTTTGTCTTTATGGCGCTCGTCAATGGGTCCATCCGGCTGATCTGGGAACAGGCCGCGCTCACGATCGGCGTGGATCCGCGCCTGTTCACCTTCCTGGTCTGTATTCTCGGCGGTCTGCTGGTCGGCTTGCTGGTGAGCTACTTCGGCGACCATAACGCCATCTTCTCCGAGCTGATGCGCGAGTTCGGCAGGACAGGCCGCTTCGACTATCACCACGCGCCCGGGATCGTGCTCACAGCCTTTGTTTCCCTCATCGCAGGTGCTGCCCTGGGACCGGAAGCGCCTCTTGCGGATGCCTGCGGCGGGATCGGGACCTGGGCGTCGGACAAGCTCAAGCTGGACGAGAGGGAGACGCGCACCATGGGTTACGGCGGTCTGAGCGGCATGCTGGCGGCCTTCATCACCAATCCGTTCGGCGGAGCGCTGCTCAGTCTGGAGTCTGCCCAGAGCGGCATGATCGGTGGACAGGTCTACTTCTGGGGGCTCTTCCCCAGCCTGCTCGCCTCGTCCGTGGCGACGGTGGCCTTTGTCGCATTGACCGGGGTTTTCTTCGATACTTTATATACATTCCCCGCTTATATCCCTCACATGGCGGACCTGCTCTGGGCGGTGCCCTTCAGCCTGATCGGGGGCGCGACCGGATTGGTCTTTATGCTCGTGTTCAAATGGCTGCGGCAGCTCATGCAGCCGCTCAAGGGACACCTGGTGCTGCGCGGGTTGATCGGCGGCCTGGCCATGGGCCTCATCGGGGCGCTGCTGCCGCTGACCCTGTTCTCCGGTGAAGCAGAAACTAGCGAGCTGATCCTGCATGCGACGGAGATCGGCCTCCTGGCCCTGATCGTACTGGCGCTGTGCAAACTGCTGGCGACCTCCCTGCTCCTGGCAACCGGCTGGAAGGGCGGCTACATCTTCCCGATCATGTTTGCCGGGGTGGCCCTGGGCATGGCCGGCAAGCTGCTGTTCCCATCCGTGCCGACGGCTGTCACGGTCGCTGCAACGGTGGCCGGGGCGCTGGTGGCGGCCTTGCGGGCGCCGTTATTTGCGGCGCTCTTCACCCTGGTCCTCGTGCAGGCGGAGACGGCACCGGTGGTGGCTGTTGCCGTCCTGGTCAGCTCCTTCCTGGTGGCTTTGATCGCCCTGCGGGCGGCCCGGCGGGCAGCCCAGGTACAGGCAGAGGTGCAACCGGCAGCTCCATGATCCTGCAGGCGAAAGGAGAATCTTTTCCTGGTCACGCAAACGATTGGCGAATCGGGGATTGATTGCAGGCTGGCTCATCCGCTGGGGATCAGACAGATAAGCAAAAGGATGGCCTGCCTGAAGGCGCGCTCTAAAGCACAAAGGCGATCAATCAAAATTGCTAAAATGGAAATGCCTCGATGAATAAGCTGTCCACACTCAAAACATTTATCCTGGAGGTCTACCACGTATGGGTCAGCGAAAGGCCCAATCAGCTGGCGGCGGCGCTGGCGTATTTTGGGATCTTCTCGTTTGCCCCGGTGATCTATATCGCCTACCGGGTGGCCAGTCTGTTCATCAACGAAGTGGCTGCAGGAGAGCGATTCTATACGCGCCTGGAGGCGGTCCTGGGACCGGAGACGGCAGCTTATATCAAGGAGTCGGTTGCCGCCATCTCGTCCGCCAGCACAGGCGGATCGTGGATCATCTCATTAATAAGCCTGGGCACCCTCCTGTTTGCGGCGATGGGATTGTTTCTGCAGATTAAGTATGCGCTGAACCGTGTCTGGGGGATTCCACCGACTCCGCCCGGGGACCGGTTTGCCTTTCTCAGGCAGCAATTGTTTGCCTTTATCATACTGATGGCGTTGGGGCTGCTGGTCATCCTGGCCACGCTCGTCAACCTGGTTTTTGCCTGGTTTAGAACCATTGTTCAATACTATATTGGCCAGGGGAACCTGGTGACTGTCTTCAATATGCTGGCCCTCTTCGGTTTGGTCATCCTGGCTTTTGCCTTCGTCTATAAAGTTCTGCCGGATCTAAAGGTGACCTGGAGGGATGTATGGCCCGGTTCGATCATAGCCACCCTCCTGACGGCTCTTGGCGGCCTGCTGATCGGGTTGTACTTCAGCCTGGGCGGAGTCCATTCTGCCTTCGAAGCGGCCGGCGCGTTTGCCGTCCTGATGATCGCGATCTATTTTTTTGCCCAGATCTTCCTGCTGGGGGCGGTCATTACCCGGATCTATGCTCATCAGCGCGGCTCGATGCACAAGGTCTGATCGATCAGCAGGAGCCAACCACCCCATTCCAACGATTGCCATTCCTGATTTCTCCTGGATTTGAATTCCAGTTCCTGAGCGATTTTTACGGCGATCTCATGGCTCGAGCAGACCGATCTCCAATTGTGCTCCCAACTTGTGTAATATAAGGTTTTTTCATGGGTTTTGGTTTTGCCAATTGATGTATTCTTCAGTGAACATGCAACCTTCTTTTTTAACTTGTGTCATTCACTTCCAAAAGCCTTGCGTGTTTCATCAAATCAGTCCTTCTGGCATGAAGTATTTTATGCCCGAAGAGTGGACTCTCGAAAACCGAAAATATGCGAGCTGAAAAATGAGTAATCCGCCTCAAAAAAGTTTACACGACCAGGAAAGACCGGTGAAACGATTTTTGCCATTCGTACTGATCGTTTTAGGAATAACACTCATTGTCACCGGGTTCGTGTACGATGTGTTATTTGCAGGAATACCGTGCCCGGACCCTATCCCTGCGTTAGCGGCAGGTTATGATTTTCACTCTCAAGTTGCATCCCTCATCCGTTGGAGCGGGATGGGCATCTGTATAATTGGTGGGGCGGCCATGATCATTCGATGGCTGACGAGAAAAAGCCATCATCCAGAAAGCCTGAAA
>JBLMZU010000745.1:0-6126 GCA_050258995.1 Bacteroidota bacterium | reverse complement strand
CCCCTTCCTTCACCAGCACATCGCTCACGACACCACCGGCGTTGTAGGCGACATCCGCATAGCTGATCGGTTCGACACGGCCCTCGGCGACGATCGTGCTATCCGCGACGACGGGGGGCGGTGTTGTAGCTGGTGTAGCCTGGGCGGTTTTGCCCGCGCCGCAGGCGGTCAGCGCAAGCGCAAGAAGAATAAACATGATTCGACGGGTGGTTTTCATATACAGTCCTCCAATAGTTTGATGCATACAAACATTATAGTGACGGTGGGAATGAATTCAAACTGTCCGCGGTGTAGTCTAACCCTAGCCACCCGGACAGGTAGGGATCTTGATAAAATCAAGCCCATGAAAGATTACCATATTCCCCTCTACGAAGTTCGACGTGAAAAGGTTTCAGTCAATTCGCGCTTCATTGCCACCCTTGCCCCGGTTTTGAGCACGGAAGAGGCGCGCAGCTTTATCGCAAGGATCAAAAGGGAATTTGAGGATGCGAGTCACAATGTGCCTGCTTACATTATCGGTGGGGGAAATACTGTGACGGAATACTTCTCCGACGATGGCGAGCCTTCCGGGACGGCGGGCCGGCCTGCGCTGACCGTCCTGCGCGGCAGCGGGCTGGGAGATGTGGGGGTTGTGGTCACGCGTTATTTTGGCGGAACGCTGCTGGGGACGGGCGGGCTGGTCAAAGCCTACACCGAATCCACGCAGCTTGTGGTGAACGCCGTGGGACGCGGCAGACGTGTCCCCGTACATGTGGTCATGGCCGCGATCCCGTACAACCTGCTGGAACGGGTCCGGCTGCTGACGACGCGCAACCACGGCGAGGTGCTGGGCGAGGATTTCGCCGCCGACATCACCCTGACATTGCAGTTCCCGGTTGCGTCATTTGAAGCGTTTCAAAACGATCTGCGTGAGCTCTCGGCCGGGCAGATCAGCGCGGAGATCATTGAATCGACAGAAAAAGTTGTGTCAGTCTAATGTTCCGACCTGGAAATCGAACACCAATTCAAGGAGGCTCAAATGGATTTTAGCGCTGTAAACTGGCTGGCTGTGATCGCCTGCGTTGTGGTGAGCATGATCAGTGGCTCGCTCTGGTACAACCCCAGGACATTCTTTCCCATGTGGTGGGAGGTGGTAGGAAAGGGCCAGACGCCAGGCATGCAGAATATGGGCATGGTCTGGGCTCTTACAGTCCTGGCCTCGATCGTGGAGGCGGTTGCCATGGCGTTCATGGTGAATGCCATGGGAAATCTGATGCCGGGTGGCCCCAATGCCGTCACCGGTGCATCGATCGGTTTTATGATCTGGCTGGGTTTTATCGCGCCCACCTATCTCGTCAATAAATTATTTGCGGGTCATGGCTTGAAGATCTGGGCCATCGAGACCGGGAACCATCTGGTCAATTTTCTACTCTTCGGTGCCATCCTGGGCGCCTGGCGTTAGTTCATCCTTGGAGGTCGCATGGAATACGATGACAAACAGGCCTGGTCGGATGTGAACAGCTACTTCCCGAACATGAGGATCTATTATCTCTTCCTGCTCAAAAAAGGACCAGCCTGGTCGCCCGAGGAGACGCCGGAGACTGCCGCCCTGCAGGATGCACACCTTGCCAACCTGCGACGGCTGGGCGAAATGGGAAAACTGGTGATCAACGGCCCCCTCCTTGATTCCTTTGCCACCCAGGGAGAGATCCGCGGCGTCGGCGTTCTGAAAACGGACTCGCTAGCTGAGGCGGAGGCGCTTATCAGTACAGATCCCATGGTCAAAATGGGCCGTCTCATCTTCGAGCTGCATGCCTGGATGGTGGATAACAACATCCTGCCGTAAAACTTTAAGGCAAAAAACTTGACGGAAGGGGATGGGTGGTTAAAATAGAACATACGTTCTAAAAATGAAAAGGAGGACGTATGACCACCAACCATCAATTCTCTTTGGCTTTGGAGGCGCTAGCCAGCCTCAAAGTAGGTGGGAATTCCTCGGAGCAGGATCGCAGCCAGCCGGTCCCTGCCGCGCCGCCCCTGGAGCGGGTCCTGTCTGAGATCGGGCCGCTGCCGCGCGAGGCGCTGTTCCTGGGCATCGCTTCGGATGGGCTGCCTGTGCTGTTGAATCTCCATAATCCTGCGCCCGGTCCCTTGCTGGTCATCGGGGATGCAGGGTCCGGAAAAACGGCCTTTCTGCAGTCCACCGCCCGCTCGCTGGTCCTTACACATACGGAAAGCGATCTTCAATATGGAGTGATTACCGGTCGCACCGCGGAATGGGGGGAAAGTTCCAGGACGGGCCACCAGGTGGGCGTTTTTGATGTGAACCTGAGCGGCGCCCAGGATTTTATCGTTTCCCTGTCATCCTGGGCCCATTCCAACCGGGAGTCGACTCAGACGGTTCTTCTGTTGATCGACGACCTGGAGTCTGTGGCAAAAATGGACCGGGATGCCCTGCAAAACTTCAGATGGCTGCTGCTGCGCGGTCCGGCCCGGCGGGTGTGGCCCATCCTCACCATGAACGCCGAGCGCTACGGCCAGGTCCTGGCATGGATCGAGATCTTCCGGGCCCGTGTATTTGGGCGGATCTCGAATCCGCAGGTTTCACAGGCGCTGAGCGGTGACCCGGCGTCCGGCCTGGAGAAGCTGGAAGCCAGGGTCCAATTTTCCATGCGCGAAAGCGGCAACTGGCTTCGATTCTGGCTGCCGAGTTTCTAGGCAAGTGCAGGCTTCTTGTGTTAAAATTAATCCGTCGTTGCATGGATGAATGTGGTCGGACAATCAGAGGGAATTTTTCGCTTCTTGGCACCTGGGTGTCTGTGATCGCTGTAGACATGCATATTGGATCCGTTTTGCCATGGGGAGTTGCTTCACTCCCGTGGCCCACACTCAGGAGAAGAGTATTGCTATGGAAGCGAAACTTTATGTAGGCAACCTGCCTTATAACACAGTTGATGCCGATTTGCAGGCATTGTTTTCGCAGGCAGGTACAGTAAAATCCGCCCAGGTGATCAAGGACCGCCAGAGCGGGCGCTCAAAAGGCTTTGGTTTCGTTGAGATGTCTTCATCCGAAGAAGCCCAGAGTGCCATCACCATGTTCCACGGCAAGGATTACAGCGGCCGGCCATTGACTGTCAACATTGCCCGCCCGCGTGAAGATCGTCCGGGCGGAGGCGGTGGTGGTGGCGGCGGCTACCGCAGCAGTGGCGGTGGTGGACGCAAGCCAGGCGGTAACGATCGCAGAAACAGTTACTAGATCGCCATTGCTATAGCATGTAAGTCTATTGAGCCAAATGGGCGGTGCCAACCATTTGGCTCAATTTTTTTGAAAGAAGCAAACGAAGCTCCATGATGCCCCTACAATACCTGATCCGTGAATATCGTAGTGATGATTTCGACGCAGTGACAATCCTTTGGAGGATCGCGCGCGAGAAGTTACTCCCGGAGGGGATCACCGATACCGGGCACAATTTTTATGAAGATCAGGAGTACTTCCGGAACCAGATCCTGAAGAAGGATCGGATCTGGGTGGTGGAGATCGATCAACGCCCTGCCGCCTTCATGGCGATGGAAAGGGATTTCATTGACCAGCTCTATGTCCATCCTCGTTTCCAGCGGCGCGGGATCGGCGAAACGCTGTTCAATTTCGCCCGCAGCCAGTCTCCGGACCACTTGTGGCTTTACACCCTGCAGTCCAATGTGAATGCCCGGGCCTTCTATGAAAAGAACGGGTTCATCGCTGAAAAATTCGGCTTCAGCCCGCCTCCCGATAACGAACCGGATGTGGAGTACCACTGGTATAAACCGTGAGCCTCCCCTAAGCTCATTCATTCCACTCTTCAATCATAAATCTAAATTCTGCAATCT
Organism: Bacteroidota bacterium; assembly: GCA_050258995.1. Classification (GTDB taxonomy): domain Bacteria; phylum Chloroflexota; class Anaerolineae; order Anaerolineales; family Villigracilaceae; genus Defluviilinea. Next base: position 2,280 of record JBLMZU010000745.1, on the reverse strand, counting down.
AAAATCTTCAATCTAGAATCTTCGGTCTAAAATCAATGATGCGTCCCACTTATCTGGAAGTCAATCTCCCGCAACTCAGAAAAAATGTACAGGCGATCCGGGCTCACGTCAGCCCTGCAAAGGTCATGCCGATGATCAAGGCCAATGCCTATGGTCACGGCGTGGACGGTGTCGCGCCATTCCTCGAGCCGGATGTCGATGCCTTTGGGGTTGCCCTGGTGGAGGAGGCAGTCCACTTGCGCGAGCTGGGGATCCGCAGGCCCATCCTGGTTGCGGGAGGGACTCTGCCCGAAGAGCTCCCGTCCTTCCTCGAACATGACCTGACGCTGAGTGCCTCATCGCCCGAGCTGCTGGCTGCTGCCGAGTCCGCTGCCGAGGATGCCCATAAAAAATTGAAGGTCCACCTCAAGATCGATACCGGCATGGAACGGACGGGCGTCCACTACTATGACGCCGAGCCGTTCCTGGAACAGTCGCTGAAATGTAAGCATGTTTTAATAGAAGGGGTTTATACTCATTTTGCCAATTCGGAAGATCCTGCGCTGACCCATGCGCGCCAGCAACTGGAACGGTTCCAGGAGGTCCTGTACTTTTACGAAAAACATGACCTGCCGGAGCCCATGCGCCACATGGCGAACTCGGGAGCCATCCTGCAGTTTCCGGAAAGTCACATGGACCTGGTTCGTCCCGGCGTGATGTTCTACGGAGTCTATCCCGTCGGCGTGGCACATACCGTGGATATCGCCCCGGCTCTGCGCTGGACATCCCGCGTGGTGTATTCGAAGATCACCCTGCCGGGCCACCCTGTCAGCTACGGGTCGCTCTGGCAGTCCGATGTAGAGACCCGGATCGTCACCATTCCATGTGGGTATGGCGACGGATATTTTCGCCGCATGACCAACCATGCACAGGTCGTAATCCGCGGCAGGAAATATCCACAAGTGGGTCGGATTTGCATGGACCAGTTCATGGTCAATGCCGGAGATGACGATATACAGGTTGGCGAAGATGTCTCATTACTCGGCGATGGCATCACTGCCTACGATCTGGGTGAATGGGCCGGGACGAATGAATATGAAGTGCTCACGAATATCAGCGCACGTGTACCGAGGGTCTACCTCGGCGGGTGATGGTAGGGAGGGGCGACGATGTTTAGAAAGTACCGCATGACGTGCCTGGCTTTCCATTTGAATTCCCATCTGCAAATGGATCATAAAAGTTAGGGTATGATTTATAGAATGCTGCATTGATTTCTTTACTTTCGGTTGGGATGCCAGCCTGCAAATTGAATTAAAAAGTAAACTGATTAATGAGACAGGCGTTACAAGTGCGGTAAGAGGTGAGTTGTGAGGAAACTGTTGAAAAAATATGGCTCCATCTTCGCGATCGCTGCGGTGATCGTCATCCTTGACCAGTGGACGAAGTCGCTCGTGCGGTTCAATCTTCCCTCGGGTGCGACCTGGCTGCCGGAGTCGCTGCTGTGGCTGAGTCCCTATGCGCGCATCGTACACTGGTACAACACCGGCGCGGCATTCGGCATGTTCAAGGATGCGAGCATGGTCCTGACCATCCTGGCTTTTGTAGTGATTGGTGCAATCCTGTTTTATTATCCACAGGTGGAGAAGGACGACTGGTTGCTGCGACTGGCGTTGAGCCTGCAACTGGGCGGCGCGCTCGGCAACCTGGTCGACCGGCTGACGATCGGTCATGTGACGGATTTCATCTCGGTCGGAAATTTCCCGGTCTTCAATATTGCAGATGCCAGCATTACAATCGGGGCGATCCTGTTATTCCTGAGCGTATGGCTTAGGGAGCGCGCCGAAAAAAAAGCGGCTGAAAAGTCGGTGGATATCCCGGGCGGAACAACAGGTGAGTGATCGCGTTCTAAACTTCCAGTATGATAAGGAAACTCCTGAACGGCTCGATAAATTCCTTGTGGAGCAGTTGCAGGAGTTTTCGCGTTCGCGCATCCAGGGCCTGATTGCAGATGGTTTTGTGGATGTGGACGGTAGCACCGCCAAAAAGTCGGGGCAGCCCATCGAAAGCGGATCCCGCCTAACGGTCCGGATCCCGCCCCCCATACCGACGGACCTGATCCCCGAGAATATCCCTCTCGACATCCTCTTCGAAAATGAGGATCTGCTGGTGATCAACAAACCGGCCGGCATGGTGGTCCATCCCGCGGTGGGCCATGCCAGCGGGACACTGGTCAACGCGGTGCTGGGCTATGACCCGGAGATCGAAGGGATCGGCGGCGAGGAGCGCCCGGGCGTCGTCCAC
>JBLMZU010000744.1:0-6395 GCA_050258995.1 Bacteroidota bacterium | reverse complement strand
ATCCTGACCGACCTGTACACCGTCCTTCGCGAAAAGGGCCACATCGACGGCCTGAAGTGGCTGGCGGTTGGCGATATGCGCATGCGCACCATGCATTCGCTCTCCTATGCCCTGACCCAGTTCGACTGCCCCATCACTTACGTTGCGCCGCCCGAAATGAACCTGACCGATGAATTCAAGGCCGAGCTGCGCCAGTACAACCTGAATTTCAAGGAAGCCGAACACGTTGAACAGGCCATCGCTGAAGCCGACGTTATCCTGGTCGAGCCGGTTGTCCAGCCGGATTACACCAAGTCTCGCGATGAGCGCACCGGCGAGCTGGATCTCACCCCCGCCAATTACAAGATCACCCGCGAGCTGCTCTTCAACAAGGCCAAGAGCGATGCCATCCTGCTGCACTCCCTGCCCCGCATGGACGAGATCCCAGCCGATGTGGATATCACCAGGTGGTCACGCTACTGGCAGGAGGCCTTCAACGGCGTCGTCATGCGCATGACCCTGCTGGCCCTTGTGCTCGGCGCAATGGAATAAGCGGAAATAGGATCCTGAAGAACGTACACACGGAAACAGGTACACAAGTAGACAGACCGCCTGTGTACCTGTTTACATCTCTCCCTGAATTTCTCAACCATGAAGACCATCGAGACCCGGCGCCATACCTACCGCAGCAAGCCCGGCCAGCACCTTTCGCAGCAGGGTGTAACGCTGGCGCGGCACGTGGGGGAAGGGATGGGTCCCTTTGCTCGCGTGGTAACCAGCACAATTCCGCGTGCATTTGAGACGGCGATCGCGATGGGGTTTGCCGTGGATGAACAGGTGGAGCTTATGAGCTCCTACGGCGACGATGTGGAGCTCGAGGTTCCCTGGCCGCAATCGCCGGCAGTTTATGCCAGCGTGATGGAAAACTGGGGAGCGGCAGCACGGTATGCGAACCAACTTGCCGATTTCTATCGCCGGCTTGCAAATGATCTCAGTGATGGTTCTGCTGCGCTCGTCATCAGCCATGGCGGCACCGTGGAAATGGGAGTCGTTGCCTGTCTGCCAGGTGCCGATCATACATCCTGGGGTCCGCACTTCGAATGCTGTGAGGGTGCCCGTCTGTTCTGGGAGAATGGAAATTTTGTGAAAGCTGAGATTTTGAGAGTGTAAATGATTTGCTCTAGCCGCCGTCCCCGGCGGCGCCAGGAAAGGTTGCGAAGCAGAAGACGCCGCCTAGAGCAAAAAATAAAACAAATAAAAAGATATTTCAAAGGAGACAAATACAATGCAAACCAATTTTCGTGGCCGTGACTTCATTGGTGACCTGGACTTCACCAAGGAGGAAGTCGAAACCGTCCTGGACGTAGCCTGGGATCTCAAGCGCAAGCGCGCCCTGGGCGAGCCGCATGCCTACCTGCGCGACAAGGTGCTGGCGATGCTGTTTTTCTTCTCCTCCACCCGCACCCGCGGCTCGTTCGAAGCCGGCATCGCCCAGCTCGGCGGACATGGCGCCTTCATCGATTCGAACACCACCCAGATCTCTCATGGCGATACACCCGTTGAGATCGGCGAGATCTTCGGCCGTTATTTTGACGCCATCGCCATCCGCCACTGTGACTTCGGCGACGGCAACAAATACCTGAACGGCGTTGCCAGGTCCAGCCGGGCCCCGATCCTGAACATGCAGTGCGATATCTATCATCCCTTCCAGTGCCTGGCCGACCTGATGACCATCATGGAGAAGAAGGGCCGCGACCTGCGCAAGAAGAAGATCGTCGTGTCCTGGGCTTATGCGGCTTCCTATCTCAAGCCGATCTCCGTACCCCAGTCTCTCATCCTGCAGATGCCGCGCTTTGGCATGGACGTCACCCTGGCTTACCCGCCTGAGTTCAAGCTCATGCCCGAGATCGTCGAGCAAGCCAGGGAACAGGCCCGCATCTATGGCTCCAACTTCGAGATCATGGACAGCAAGGACTGCATGGAAGAAGCCTGCCGCGACGCGGATGTGATCTATGCCAAGTCCTGGGGTCCGCTGCTGACCACCAACGACAAGGCCGAAGGCAAGAAGATCCAGGACAGCTACAAGGACTGGATCATGGACGATGCGAAGCTCAAGGTTGCCAAGCCGGATGCAATCTACATGCACCCGCTTCCTGCCGACCGCGATGTTGAAGTGACCAGCGCCGTATTGGATGGCCCGAATTCCGTCGTGTTCGATGAAGCCGAGAACCGCCTGCACGCCCAGAAGGCCGTGATGGCGCTGACGATGGCGTAGAAAGATCGATATACAAGTAAACAAGGAGCATTATGTCAAAACTAGCTGTAATCGCCGTCGGCGGCAACTCGCTGATCAAGGATGATAAGAATGTAACCGTCGAAGACCAGGAACAGGCGCTGCGTGAGACCGCCAGTCACATTGCTAATATGATCGAGGCGGGCTGGGACCTGGCTATCGGTCACGGCAACGGCCCGCAGGTGGGATTCATCCTGCGCCGCTCCGAGATCGCGGCCAAGGTGGAAGGCATGCATGAAGTCCCGCTGGACGTCTGTGGCGCGGATTCCCAGGGCGCGATCGGGTACGAGTTCCAGCAGGCGCTGCAGAATGAGTACCAGCGGCGCGGCATCAACAAGGGCGCGGTCACACTTGTGACCCAGACACTTGTTGACCAGAAGGATCCTGCCTTCCAGAAACCATCCAAGCCAATCGGCTCCTTTATGGACGAGCCGGAAGCCAAGCGCCGTGAGCGCGATATGGGCTGGTCTGTGGTCGAGGATGCGGGCCGCGGCTGGCGGCGGGTGGTGCCATCTCCACTGCCCAAGAAGATCCTCGAGCTCGAATCAGTAAAGACGCTGCTCCATGCGGGCGTGACCGTCATTACCGTGGGCGGCGGTGGGATCCCCGTGGTCGACAAAGGCAACTGTGAGTACGTAGGCACAGCCGCGGTCATCGACAAGGACTTTGCCTCCTCCCTGCTGGCCCAGGAGATCGGCGCTGAGTTGTTCCTAATTGCCACCGCCGTGGAAAAGGTGGCCATCAACTTCGGCAAGCCCAACCAGCAGTGGCTCGACCGGATGACCCTGGCCGAGGCCAAGCAGTACCTGGCCGAAGGCACCCACTTTGCCAAGGGCTCCATGGCCCCCAAGATCCAGGCGATCGTCTGGTTCCTGGAAAATGGCGGCACTACGGCCCTGATCACCAACCCCGAAAATATTGGGCGCGCGTTGAAGGGCGAAACCGGTACCTGGATTGTGAAGGAATAAAATCGTCAGGGGCGATGCATACCCAGGTATGCACCGCCCCTCTTTTTACAGGTTGTGGAGAGGAAGAGAATGTTACAGATTCAGTCCTCCAATGTCTCTGTGCCGCGTGCCAATGGCAAGGGAACGATGGAGTCGTTCTTTGTCAAGCCGGAAGGAGCGGGCCCGTTTCCCGGGCTGGTGGTCATTCACGAGGCCTTTGGCTTAAACGATAACATTCGCGGGATTGCGAGCCGTTTTGCAGAGCAGGGTTATGCTGCCCTGGCTGTTGACATGTTCTCGAATCGAAACCGTGTGATCTGCATGCTGCAGGCCTTCCATGGGATATTGATCCGGCCTCTGCACAACCCCATGCTGGCGGACCTGTCGTCCAGCATTCACTTCCTGCAAAACCAGCCGGGTGTGGACTCCAACCGGATCGGTGCCGTTGGTTTTTGCATGGGCGGTGGATATGCCCTGCAGCTGGCGGTGACCGACAAGGGGATGAAAGCAGCCTCTGTTTTTTACGGTGCTGCGCCCAAGCCGCTTGAGGCCTTTGCCCAATCCTGTCCGATCGTCGGCAGTTACCCGGAAAAGGATTTCACCTCTGCCGGCGCGCGTGAGCTGGATGCCGTGCTCGAGAAGAACGAAATCCCGCACGAGATCAAGTTTTACGCGAACACCCAGCACTCCTTTTTCAACCGGCAGCGCACCCCCTTCGAGGTGGATGCTTCCCAGGACGCCTGGCAGCGCATGCTGTCATTCTTTAGTGAGTATCTCAGCTAGCACCGGACCCTATCCTGCATGAAGAGATTATTGCATCCTGTCGTTGCACTTCTTGTGGTCACCGTGATTGCCTATGGCATTCTGGCGCCGCAATTGGGCTTCTACTGGGATGATATGCCGATGTCGTGGATTCGTTATGAGCTGGGCCCTGCGGCGATGACCCGCTATTTTTCCACGAACCGCCCGGTGTGGGGACTGCTCTACCAGGTCACCACGCGGCTCCTTCCTCAGAACCCGGCATACTGGCAGGTGTTTGCTTTACTCTGGCGCTGGCTCGGTGCAGTAGTGGTCTGGGCGATCGCCCGTGAACTGTGGAAGGACAAACCGCGCTTTGGCCTGAGCGTCGCCTTTCTTTTCCTGTTGTACCCGGGTTTCAACCAGCAGTGGGGGAGTTATCTCTACAGTCATTTTTTCATTGTCATCTTTTTCTATCTGTATTCCGTCTACCTCTCCCTCCGGCGGAAAACCATTCCGGCCCTGATCTTTTCGGCGCTCAACTTGTGGATGATGGAATACTTCTTCCCGCTGGAGTTTGCCCGCATCGGCTTTATCTGGACCTCGCTGCGGGATGAGTATCCGGACCCGCGTGACCGGATCAAGCCCAGCCTCAAGCTTTGGACGCCCTATCTGATTTTGTTCTTCCTGGCGGTTTTGTCCCGTCTGTTTATTTTCAACAATCAAGTGTATGGAATCGGGCTGGGTTCCCAATTGAAGACAGCACCATTTGCTACCCTGCTCTCTCTCGCCCAGAATTTCTTCATCAGCATCTGGACTGTGCTGGTTGCTGCCTGGATTCAAATTGTAAAAGCCATTGATCCCTCGGTGCATGGTACCCGGACGATCGCCTTATACATTGCCGTTTCGTTGATCGTATTTGGGATCGCCCTCTATTTCCTGTTGATCCAGGCAAAGGACGATGCAGCCAGAAGAGGCACCTACTATGCGATCGGACTCGGCCTGTTCCTGCTCCCGTTTGCGGGCGCGCCGTTCTGGCTGACGGGCCTGACCATCTCGCTGGCACATCCTGCCAGCCGCTTTACCCTGCCGTTCATGCTGGCTGTCAGCCTGATTGTCGCAGGCTTGATCAACTTTATCCCGGCACGGGCCCGTTACTTTGTGCTGGCAGCCATCATCGGTCTTTCTGCCGGGCGCCAGTTCCTGTGGTCCACCGATTATCTGCGCAGCTGGCAGGCGCAGAAGAATCTCTTCTGGCAGATGACCTGGCGCGCACCGGGACTGAAACCGGGCACGATCGTACTGATGAACGAGAAACTTGATTTCTATGCAGACAACTCCCTGAGTGCACCACTAAACTGGATCTATGACCCAAATGCCAGCGCGGACAAGATCGGGTATGTGCTTTTCTATCCGACCAATCGCCTGGGCGAATCGCTTCCTGCATTGCAACCCGATCTTCCCATCCAGTATGATTACATTGCCGGACACTTCAATGGGAATACCTCCCAGGCAGTTGCGTTCTATTACGCTCCGCCCTCCTGTTTGCGGCTTCTCGAGCCGGACATCGATTCGAACAACCGCTTCCTCCTGGATGACAGCCTGATGCGCGAAGCATCTGCCCTCTCCAACCGCGATCAAATCCTTGAGACGTCTCGCGCGGTCATGCCGAAGATCTATGGCCCCGAGCCCGAACGCGGCTGGTGCTATTACTTTGAAAAAGCGGACCTGGCGCGGCAGCTTGGAGACTGGAAAACAGTTACCCATTTGGGCGATGAAGCATCCCGGTTAAATGATTATCCTAACAACCCGGTGGAGCGCTTTGTCTTCATCGAAGGCTATGCCCATACGGGAGATTGGGACCGCGCTTTGAAGCTGTCCAAAGAATCCTACAAGATCTCGAAGGACTATGTAGCGCCGCTGCTCTGCAAGCTGTGGAGACGAATAGAAACGGAAACAACTGGCGGCGTAGAGCGAAGCGCTGCCATATCCGAAGCCATGAATCTATTTGCTTGTAATCCTTGAATCGTGAATAATGTTCTTGTCATTTGTCATGCGAATACCCTACAATAGAAGCGGTTAAGTCTCATGATAAAATTAAACAAAAATGTATAGACACACCTTGAAAGGAGGCATCCTCGATCTAAAGAAACACTTTGCTGCTCGTGTAGACTTGAACTTCAACAAAATTAAAGAGGAGTAGAAATGCGTAAGTCACTTTTGCATGTGTTCGCGCTGTTAATTGTTCTTTCGCTGGTTCTGACCGCCTGTGGCGGCAACGCTGCCGCTCCAACCCAGGCATCCTCAGCAGCCACGCAGGCCCCTGCTCAATCAGGCGGCGAGCTGCAGATCCCTGATATCGAGCAGGGTAAATACAACGTCGCCTTTGTCCTGATTGGACCGCACGATGATGGCGGCTGGTCACAGGCTCACTATGA
>JBLMZU010000743.1:0-5195 GCA_050258995.1 Bacteroidota bacterium | reverse complement strand
CGATCTGGTTCGATGAGCGCTACCCGGGATTTGAAGAGTCGCAATTAAAGCGTTGGATTGACCTGTTAGACAACAGCCTTTCATCTGACGTGCCACTTTTCCCCGCACAATTTCCTTTTCTTCGTATGCCAGCCGGTTCTGCCTTCTGCCGGCGGGCAAGGAAACGCAGGGAGAAGCGTTTGGTGAATCCGAGATATTGACGATTTCTTTCAGGATATCACCGCGCCGATGAGCTGGCGGTAATAGGCAAGCCTGTGCCAGCGCACGAGGCTACTCAAAATCCAACAATCGCATGATATCTTGCAAGCACACACTGAACAGCTCATGCATGACATCCTCGGATGCCCGATAGGCTCCCCCAAAGGATCCATCCCCATAGACCCGGCGCGCCGTCTTTGCGTCCATGATTGCGCTGGGGACGTTCGGCCAGGGCTTCATTCCATCAGGGAGGTCACCGACGATGGTAAAAGGGAACGCTTCCAGCCAGTTGGCATGCGAGGGCTTCAAGTCATTTTTTCTGGAAACTCCTTCGACCGAGGGAGAGAGCCACCAGTCATACCAATTGAGCCGGAGGTCCGGCAGAGCGTTATTAACCTCCTGCAAGTGGCTGCGGACGGGACTATTGCCTCCATGCCCGTTCACTACCAGGATACGCTTGAAGCCATGCCCATATGCAGATCGGATGATATCCTCCACTGCAGCGCATAGCGTGGCGGCACGCAAGCTCAAGGTACCGGGGTAGGCAAGGAAATAGGGCGAGACGCCAAAATTCAGCGGTGGGGCGACCAGTACACCAGTGGCTTGCGAGGCCGCGTCGGCAAGCGCAAGCGGGATCTTAATATCCGTCAGCAGACTCAAATAAGCATGCTGCTCTGTCGAGCCTGCTACCAGCATCAGGCGGTCTTCCTGCTGAAGATACCGTTCTACATCCATCCAGTTGAGGTCTTCCAGGCGCATGTGGTCTCCATTGAACTTGGTATATTGGCATAATGATACTACCTTGATGGGCATGGGAGATACCTGGGGACTTTAGGAATAGAGGCTGGGTTCGCTGCCAGGGAGAGGCCGGGATATTCAGAAGGATGATCAGCAGAAGTCCCGAAATCAAAAGCGCTCCAAAATTCAGCAAATAGACAGGTTATGCAGCGTTTTGTTGCGCTCAGTTGTTGAAGGACGTGACAAGAGTCATACCTGGAACAATCCTTAATGGCTTTCCCAGGAGATGGGGACTTTGTTCCAGCGCAAAGAAGGAATCCCGGGTATGCATAGAATTATGTCTTATGTACTCGTCAGACCGTTTTAGCCGTCTATCAAATTTCCCGTTTGCCTGAAGTCAGTATATTTTGTGTCGCCGTTCTGCAGACCATAGGTTCCCTAAAAAACTCCTACAAAAAGGTAGAGTATGAAAATTCAGACCCGCTTTATGCCATTCATCGCCCTCTCCGTACTTGCCCTGCTGTTCGGCCTTTGGGCGGGCTTGTTAAGATTAAGTTGGACAGTACCGGTCTTCCCCCGGCTGGCGATGGCGCATGGGCCGCTGATGATTGCCGGTTTCCTGGGGGTCTTGATCCCGTTGGAGCGCGCGGTTGCCATTCGACGGAAATGGATGTTTGGCGTTCCGATCCTGGCAGGATTGGGCTGGATCAGCTTATTTTTCTCAAGCGTTCTTGGCGGAATTTTCATCACATTGGGTAGCCTGGGCACGCTCGCCATCCTGCTGGTGATGGTGCGCCGTGAACCGCGTATTCATACCATCACCATGGCTTTGGGAGCATTTAGCTGGGTGATCGGAAATTTCCTATGGTTGGCTGGATTTCCCATCTTTCACATTGTCTACTGGTGGATGGCGTTCCTCATTCTTACGATCGGTGGGGAGCGACTGGAACTAAGCCGTGTTTTACGGCCGAAGCAGGCACAGATCCGTATCTTCAGCGTGATCATCTTTGTTCTCCTTGCCGGAGCGGGCCTCTCCATCTTCAATCTCAATGGGGGCGCACGCTTAAGCGGATTGGCGATGCTTTGTCTTTCCCTCTGGTTTGTAAAGAACGACCTTGCCCGGCATAACCTTCGTCATGCAAATCCTCTTACACGATATATTGCCATCTGTCTTTTTTCCGGCTTTATCTGGCTGGGGGTTGGTGGATTACTCAACCTGATTTTCGGTGCCACCTACGCGGGCCCATTCTATGATGCCGAGCTGCATACGATATTTGTGGGTTTTGTGATTTCAATGATATTTGGCCATGCCCCCATTATATTTCCCGCCATTCTTGGTGTGCCGATCATGTACTCTTCCGTGTTTTATGTCCACCTTTCCCTTTTGCATTTATCGCTCCTTATGCGTGTGACCGGCGATCTTACTCTTCAATTGCGGATTCGCCAATGGGGTGGACTGCTCAATGAAGTGGCAATCTTGATGTTTTTAGCTTTAACTGTTTATTCCTTGGTTGGAAAGAAGAAGCGATAAACAGCTAATCACAATGACATCGCCAGCCAGGACATCCCTAAATCGAGGCGCTTTCACAACAAGCCATGTGGCTTGATCCTTTTCCACAATCCGATCGCAAAGGCAACCCCTGCACCAATTTCAAGGACGCGCCCGACCAGGGCCGATGAGGGAAACCAGAAATGCAGGATGCCGAATATTAGACCTGCATTGATCAACGCAAAAGAAGCCCATACCAACCGTATGTTTCCGCGCGGCGGACCGCTGCCGAAGCGCGGAACAATCCAGAAAGCGACACCCATTGCCAGCTGTGCAAACCAGCCGATGAGCAGAAATTCCATATGAATGGGAAAAAGATTCCAGACCAGCGGATCGTAGGAAACCCCTTTTTGCGCCAGTATCAGTGCACCGATCAGGAAACCGGCCAGGAGGTACAGCAGGGAGGCTCGGACAAACCAGACGCTTAACCGCGGCATCTATTTCTCCTTGACCCGCCCCCAACTGTTGATCACAAACGCCAGCCCAGCCAAGAATTGGATGATGGCAGCGGCAACCAATGTCCACCCACTAAGCGGATGGGGTCGGATCGACTGGATAGGCTCGGCAATCACGCGTAAAAGTAATCCCAGGTTGAGCAGCACATACGTCCACCAGCCCAGGGCTTCGCTGCCGCGAGGCTTTTCACTGGAATACTTGGGGAACATCCAATACACGACGCCGAAAATCAACTGGGTAAGCCAGCCGAGCATGAAGAGATGAATATAAACAGGGAAAAGTCCGGCAGGCATGGTCCACTTGAAGGTGGACTGCATGATGAGCAACAGACCAGCAACCAATGCTAGGATCAGGTAGATAAAGGACGTCTTAATGAACCATCGAGTTAAAAGAGGCATGACCGGATTCTACAGTACAAATAAAGGCAGGTATTCAGAACCTGCCCTTATGATTTCACTCTGTTTTCTCAGGACACTCACCACCAGCCCAAGGTCGCAGGCAAATGAGAAATCGGCGCGTCGAGATGCTGGTGAGACAGCTTTATCTTTCGCCCTTGGCTCCCAGGAAAACAAGGCGCGTCCTGGCATTCATGCCTCGCTTAGCTCCACTAGGGGCGACCACTGTCACACCGGGTTTGACTTCAAAGGATTCTTCGTCAACCGTCATGAGCCCTTCTCCTTCAAGAAAGTGATACACAGCCGCCTCGCCGGGATGAACTGGGATCTGTCCACCTGCCTCAAGGCCAACAACGAGGGCTTTGAATTGTGATGTCTCGATCAGGAATTGCGGTTTGGGGCCGTTTGCGGAGAAGACCGCTTTTGATTTTATATCTGAAAAGTAAATGTTGGACATATGCTCCTCTGGAATATTCATAGGATGAGTTTACCCCTCCGACTTCAATTTTAATTTGCGCTGGCGCAAAGAAGCCATTTTCAGCTTTTGAAGATTGAATCTGGTGGGATTTTCCTTAAGGCAATAAATCCTTCAGCCACCTTTCTTTGAAGTCGTTGCCTTCCATCCATAGATGGGATATAGTTCGTTGCCCTGCCAACCATCTGCGTGGGAAGGGCATCTCATGGCAAAAAACTCCCTGGAGCAATGGCAATGACCCTGCTGCGAAGACATCCACTCATTCAGACCCTGTTCGAACTCAAGGGCAACCCGCGTGTCACCGTATGGACAGAGGTGATGTTCGGAATTCCCTACAATCTATTTGCACCATTCTTTTCCGTATACATGCTGGCCTTTGGGATGACAGATCAGCAGATCGGGGGTCTCGCCAGCCTCGGCCTCTTTGTGCAGATCTTTGCGGCTTTGCTGAGCGGTGTCATCGTGGATAAAATCGGCCGCCGCCTCTCGTTATTGATCAACGACATGCTCTGCTGGAGCGTGCCCTGCCTGATCTGGGCGGTTGCACAGGATTTTCGATTCTTCATCGCTGCTGCGGTGATGAACAGCCTGTGGCGCATTTCACACACAGCCTGGACCTGTTTCCTGGTGGAGGACGCGGAGGAACGCCACCTCGTTCACATCTGGACCTGGATCATGATCTTTGCCGTTTGCTCCGCGTTTTTTGCCCCCATCGGCGGCTGGTTCGTGGGCCGGCTCGGACTGGTCCCGGCAGTACGCGGCTTGTTCCTGTTCGGATTTGTTGTGCTAACTGCAAAATTTGTTGTCTTGTATGCTTTTTCGCATGAAACCGCGCGCGGTGTCCAGCGTATCAGGGAAACCCACGGTCGATCCACGATCAGCATGCTCCGTGAATATGGAAGTGTCACCCGGCAGATCCTTCATTCACGGGTCATCCTGTCCGCGTTGGCGCTCATGGTCATTACCAATATTTTCACCACCATTAGCGGCAGTTTTTGGAGTGTCTTATTTACCAGCAAGCTCGGCTTTGGTAATTCTGAGATCTCAACCTATGTGGCATTGCGTTCGATTGTCATGACGATCTCCTTCTTTCTGCTTGGACCGCGCCTGACAAATCTGCACCGGTTCCGCCTGCCCCTGTGGATCGGATTCACTGTTTATTTTGGGAGTCAGCTGCTGCTTGTGATCATGCCGCCCCGGGCCATCGCACTGGTGGTGGTCAGTGTCATGCTGGAGGGTGTTGCGGCTGCCCTTGTCAACCCAATGACCGAATCCATCCTGGCCGTGTCCATGGAATCAAATGAACGGGCGCGTGTCAGCGCTATGGTGTATGTTGTCCTGATTATCTTGATCTCTCCCTTTGGCTGGATTGCCGGGCAGCTTT
>JBLMZU010000742.1:0-6375 GCA_050258995.1 Bacteroidota bacterium | reverse complement strand
GGTGCGTCTCATCTGTTGTTCGACCTGTTTGGATTATTTTGGTCTCAGCGAAAAGGTCAAAGTTGGGATCGTCGGGGGGATGGGGGATATCATTGAAGCACAGGCAAAGGCAGAAAAGGTGATCACAATCTAAACATGTCTGAGACCTCGCAGCAAACATCCAACCCACAACGGGGAAAATCCTTATACCGGCTTTTGCTCGGGACGGTCGTGTTCGTCCTTCTGCTGGCAGTCGGGTCGCTGAATATCCTTCCTGCCCAGGCTTCACCCCGGGCCCAGGGTACTGTTACCCCGCTGGCCCAGCCAACACCGACATTCGACCTGCGACGGCTGGACAAGCCGATGGTCACCGGCGACAATTCCGAACAATTGAAAAAAGGCTCGGTCATTTACTGGGGCGTCTGCCTGACCTGTCATGGTGACCGCGGTCAGGGGATGACAACTGAATGGCGGGAAGCATATGGCGATGACAGAAATTGCTGGCAGGCCGGCTGCCACGGCTCCGACCATCCCACGCCGGGCTTTGAGATCCCGAAGGATCTTGTCATCCCACCGGTTGCAGGTCCGGGCAAGTTGGCCCGTTTCAAGAATGCCCAGGAGCTGCATGATTTCATTCTGGCCAGCATGCCCTGGTGGAATCCGGGTGACCTGACCGATGAAGAAGCCTGGCAGGTCTCTGCTTATATCCTCCGGCTGCATAAGGTCATGCCGGTGGATTTCGAGCTGAAAGAGACCAATGCGTCTGCCATTTCCACCCTGTATGCCGTCCCGCAGCCAGGAGACGATCGACCGGCCATCCTTGCCCTGGCAGGGATCCTGGGCCTCGCCGCGGTTGGGTTGCTCCTTCAGGATATCCGCAAGCATAAACCCTCACCTGTAGAACGGCCAAACTTCTTCCACCACCTGCACCCGCCATCGATCCCTGCACCGCAAGCCAGACTGCGCTACACGCTGGGAGCGGGTGGCCTTGCCGTGCTGCTGTGTTTCATCCTCCTGCTGACCGGAATCCTGGAGATGTTCTATTACATCCCGGTGCCGACCCATGCGGCCATTTCGGTCGAGACCATTACATCCCTGGTGCCGTTCGGCGCCCTGACGCGCAACCTGCACTACTGGGCAGCGCAGGCGCTGATGATCGTGGTCACCATCCACCTGTTGCGCGTGGTCCTGACCGGGGCATATGCCCGGCATCGCCGCTTGAACTATCTGATAGGCCTGGGCATGTTTGTACTGGTCCTGTTACTGGACTTCACCGGATATGTCCTGCGCTGGGATGAGGGTATTCGCTGGGCGCTGATCGTCGGGACGAACCTGCTTAAAACCATCCCGTGGGTTGGGAACGGCCTCTACCAACTGGTCGTGGGCGGTGCTGAGCCGGGCACTTCAGCCATCGAGCGTTTCTACACCTGGCACATCTTCGTACTGACGCTGGCCATGATCATCTTTGCGGCCTGGCATATCTTCCGGGTGCGGCGGGATGGCGGCATCGCCGTGCCTCCCCCGGCCCAACGGACGGATACGTCGCGCATCACCCGCTATGACCTGTTACGGCGGGAAGTTCTCTTTATGGTGATCGCCGGCGTGGTCCTGCTGTTCATCTCCTATGCCTTTCCGGCACCCATCGAGCGGCCCATCATGCAGAGCGCTGTGGATATTGAGAGCGCCAAAGCGCCCTGGTTCTTCCTGTGGGTGCAGCAGATGCTCAAGATCGGGCAGCCTTTCCTGTGGGGGGTGGCCGTCCCGGTGCTGCTGCTGGTGGTGCTGGCATTGATCCCGTACGTCCTGCCCCAGGCCGAGGAGGCGGAATATGGACGCTGGTTCCCAAGGGGCAACAGGATCGCCCAGATCTTCCTCCTTGTGCTGGTCGTGATCGTGATTGTCCTGACTATTCTTGCCACCATCCCTACTGCACAACTATGAAGAACATGAACCGCCGCGATTTTCTGAAGATTTCCACGAATTCCATACTGGCCCTGGCCGCCGCGCTGGGCGTTGGCGGGCTGATCCGTTATCTGAGCTACCAGTTCGACTCTCCACCGCGCAATGAGTTCGACATCGGCCCGGAAAGCGATTATCCGATCCCCAGCCATACGGTGCTTCCCAATATCCCGGCTGTGATCATCCGTGATGAAAGCGGGGTCAAGGCCATGAGTCTGACCTGCACTCACCTGGGCTGTATGGTGGAACAACGCAACTTTGGGTATGAATGTCCCTGCCATGGATCCCGCTATACCCCGGAAGGCAAGGTGTACAAGGGACCGGCCTCCTCCAACCTGCCGATGCTGCAGGTCAAGAAATCGGAGGATGGAAATTTGCATGTATTTAAGGTGTAGGGAGGATATACTGTAGATTATCTGGAGCTTGTCACCCGAACATGACCATTCCGCCATTCCCCACCTGCTTCCCCTGCCCTGGCGCCAGTTAAAAGTGTCGGCAGGGTTTTGAGGAGGAATACACTTCCCCGATGAGGCGATCTACGCAGGAATTGTAGAGATGATATCGATCAATAGATCGCTTCGTAGCACACCGCCCCGCCGGTCCGGCGCCGGGGACGTAGGCTTCTAACAACGATGAAATAGTATCGGAGGACAGTTTCCCTACAATCCACAGAAGGAGAGAGCGGATGGATTTCGATTTAACGGAAGAGCAAAAGGTCTGGAAACGAACCGTTCATGATTTCGTCGCGAAGGAAGTTCAACCCAAAGCCCACGAGGTGGATGTTAATTATGAGTTCAACTGGCCCGCGGTCCGCAAGATGGGGCCACTAGGTCTGCTCAGCCTGAACATCCCGGAGCAGTACGGTGGAGCAGACGTGGATGCCATCAGTGCCGCGATCGCCATCGAGGAGATCGCCTGGGGTTGCGGCTCGACCGCCCTGGCCATCGCCGCCCATAACGGGCTTGGGATAACCCCGATCGTCCTGTATGGCAGCGAAGAGCTCAAAGAGAAGTGGCTGCCTCTCGTCGCCAGTGGTCAGAACAGGCTGGCTGCCCTGGCATTGACCGAACCGGGCGCCGGCTCCGACCTGCAAGGGGGCGTGGTCACCCGTGCTGTCAGGGAGGGTAACGAATGGGTCATCAACGGCGCCAAGATGTGGTGCACGAACGCCTCCATCGCCGAGTACATCATTACCCTGGTACGGACCGATCCGGCGGGCGGCTCACGCTCTCTCAGCCAGATCCTGGTGCCAACAGATACGCCGGGCCTCACGATCGGTCCTGCCGAGAAGAAGATGGGCCTGCATGGCTCACCCACCCACGCGGTCACATATGAAAATGTCAGAGCGCCAGTGGGCAACCTGATCGGTGAGGAAGGAAAAGGTCTGCAGCAGACACTATCCACCCTGGACGGCGGGCGCATTGGGATCGGCGCGTTATCCATCGGCCTGGCGCAGGCAGCATTCGAGTATGCAGTCAACTATGCCCGGGAGCGGCAGGCGTTTGGTGCGCCGATCGCCGACAAACAGGCCATCCAGTGGATGCTGGCCGATGCCGCAACCGAGATCGAAGCTGCCCGGACGCTTTTATACAAGTCAGCCTGGCTCAAGGAACAGAGACGTCCCTATAACAAGGAAGCCGCCATGGCCAAGATGTTCGCCACCGAGATGGCCGAGCGCGTCTGCCGGAATGCCATCCAGGTCCACGGCGGATATGGCTACTCCAGCGAATATCCCGTCGAGCGCATCTATCGCGACGCCCGCCTGATGACAATCGGCGAAGGGACGAGCGAGATCCAACGGTTGGTCATTGCCCGGCATGTGTTGGCGGAGGAATAGTTCTGCTGAAGATTTGCTACAAATATCAAAGTGCGGCTGCCCCACCAGCCGCACTTTACAGATCAGGTTCGACCTGCATACTTTAACGACCACAGTCCTACGGCGGCCGTAACAGGTTTTATTCCAATCTGCCAGCATCGCCCCCTGGCAGATCATTACACTCTACGGGTATGAATACGACTGCGCCTCCCCGGCGGTGAAATTCAATACCGACCCATCCTTGGTGATTGTCAATACGCCGCCCTGGACGTTGTAGGCCGAGGCACCGTTCAACACCGTAAACATGGTCCCTTCCTGGGCCATCAACGGTTCAGCACAAGCCATCAGCGTGGAAACCAGACCGCTGAAGGTGACCTGGTCGCCGCTCACCTTATACTCCCCGCCGAATCCATTACAACCGGAATTCCCGGACAGGGTGCCATCCTCCTTGAAAGTGATGGAGGCTTGGCTGCCGCCGGCTACAGCCGGGGTGGGTGACCCTTGTGGACCGTAGGATGTCAAAATCCAGGATCCAACCAGGGATTTATCCTGGGCCGAACAGGCCGAGAAAAGCAAACTTGCAAGCAACAACAAGAGTAACGCTTTTTTCATTTTTTCTCCTTGGAAAATCTCCCTTCAAGACGATGATTGTAACCCAGTTGTTCCGCAGCAGGGTTGTGTGGTCCCGCACCAGGAACATGGTGACCTACTCGACTTTAGCACCGATAGGAATGCCAGCCTCATTATGGATTCAACTGCGCCTTCCGAGTAAAATCGCAGCATGATTTGGACAAAAATAATAGGATTTAGACGTAAGAGCGGAGACATCGGTCAAGGAATTTTGCCATGAATAAATCCGAGCTCATCAACCATCTGCAGGCAGAATATCAAAATTGGGAGGCATTTCTCGATCAAATTGGCTCCGCACGCATGGATCTACCTGGTGTAAATGGCGACTGGTCGATGAAGGATATTGTCGCCCATCTGACAGGTTGGAATCGCTGGCTGGTTGCCCGGGTACGGGCTGCCTTAGGCGGTGAGCCCGAACCGCCTCCGCCCTGGCCGTCACAGCTGGGATCAGACGATGAGATCAATGCATGGATCCATGAGCACTATCGCAATTTTTCGGTGCAGGAAGTTATGGAGGAGACGGATTATGGATTACAACAGCTTCTGGTCTTGATGGAGGGGCTGCCTGAGGATGTCCGGATCGAGCATGTTGAACCTGCACTCCATCTGGTGTGGATAGGCGAGGAACGGTACCCGGTCAGTGAATTCTTCGACCATTTCCGCGATGACCACGAGGCGGATGTACGCGCCTGGCTGGTGCGGGAGGAGAGCAAGTAGGATGGCCCGACAGGTTCGGAATTGTTTTTCACCGAAACGCAGACGCCTTGCGCCTGCCAAAACGATATGGAGGTCCTCTTTGAGCAGATTTGGTTCTGACCCACAATCTTTTTTCAATTACGTTTATCAGGATACCCCACCCTGGGAGATCGGCGCGCCACAGCCTGCCATGGCTGCACTTCTTGAAAAGTATCCACCCGCAGGTCCGGTCCTGGATCTGGGTTGTGGATCGGGGGACCTCGCCATGTACCTGGCGAAATTGGGATACCAGGCCACCGGTATTGATTTTGTCGAATCGGCGATTACAAAGGCCCAGGGCAAGCTCGGTTCTCTTCCCTCGGAGACGAGACACCTTTTGAATTTTCAGGTGGCAGATGCCCTCCAGCCGACAAGGCTGCAGAAAACATTTGGGGCAGTCGTCGATTCGGGTTTTTACCATTTGTTCAATCCCGAGCTTTGCGATCCACTGATCGATGAAGTTGCAGCCATATTACATCCCCAAGGTCGATACTATTTACATGAGTTTGCGATCGAATTTCCGGCACCGAACCTGCCGCGCCAGATCCTGCCGGATGAGATCCAGGCACGTTTTACTGCTGAGAGAGGATGGCGCATCCTGGAGATCCAATCCGTGGGCTTCTTAAGCCGGGTCGCACCGCCTGTCCCGGCGATTTGTGCCTGCATCGAGCGCCTCGCCGCCTAAACGCAGCCAATGCCCGCCCTGATGAACATCCATCTTTCACCCACGGGTGATAGGATCGCCGAGAAAACGGTCCAGATTGACGCGCCTGCCTTACGGGTATGGGAGGCTTTAACAAATCCCCCACTCATGCAAAAATGGATGTCGGAAACGCATATCGATATCTTCACAGATTGGAAAGTGGGAAACCCGATCATCATCCAGGGACATCTACACAGTACGAAATTTCAAAACAAGGGGACGGTTCTGCATTTCGAGCCAGGGAAGATCCTCCGGTACAGCCATTTGAGCTCCCTCTCGCGCCTTGCTGATGAACCTAGAAACTATTCTATATTCGAGTTTCTATTGGCGCCGTTGCCAGAACAGACAAGCCTGACCCTGACACTGCGTAATTTTCCGACCGAGTCGATCCTTAAACACCTGGTCTTTTACTGGAACGTTACCCTTGAGATATTGAAGAAGGCGATCGAGAAGCCAGGGTAGCGTTGCCCTGTACGAAGGGAAAGTTACATTTCCACATTCATGGAGGCACTGATTCGATCTGACGCGGCTCTGAACCAGGCCGTTGGTCGAC
>JBLMZU010000741.1:0-28058 GCA_050258995.1 Bacteroidota bacterium | reverse complement strand
AAACGTTTCTGGCTGGTGGCATTTCTCGCAGGTATCGCGGGCAGGACGCAAGGCCTCGGCATAAATAGGCAATTTATAAAGGCCGAGCACCTGGTCATACGTTTCCTTGATGCCCTGGGATTTACGAGTCAGCTGATTGAAAAAGGAAGCCCGTCCAATATGGCATTCCTCACAGGTTACATTGGCGTGAGGAGATACGTTATAAACCGTATACTGGGGAGGCATGGTATGGCAGGTCGTGCCACAAAAATGGGAGGAGTTTGTGTATTCCCACCCCGATACACCCCCACCGATCACGAGCAGCGTAAGGAGGCCAAGGGCCGCATATGGTAGGATCAGCTTCCACCACGGCGAGCCAGGCCCGGGGAAGAAGAACTTTGCTAGGCGTTCTTTCAGCTTTTTCATGGACACCTCTGATGACATGCTATGTTGATCAACGTCCCGTTTCGATTGCAAAGCAACACAAAGTTCACTTCTAAATTATTGAAACATCAACCTGTAAATTCAATTTATTATCCGGTCATTTGTTCTTCAATATAACATATCAGGCGCAGGGATGATACCCTGCGCCTGATGCAGTACTAGTTTCTACTTTTCCAGAGCGCCGGCGTTGATCCACTCGACGAGCTGTGCGATCTCTTCCGGTGTCAGCTGGCCGGGATGTCCGCCTGCCTGTTGTTTCTGGACGATCAGGCTGTTGGCTGCATCACCGGGAACGATGATGGCACCATCCTGGCCGCCCTTCATGGCATCGGCATATGTCGAAAGGTTCAAGCCGGCCATGGCAGCCGCCCCATGACAGGTGGTACATTTTGCCCCCAGCATCGCGCCGATGGTGCTGTCCCACGTCAAGGAGGAGGCCGCGGCAGGAGCTGTTGCGGGTGTGCCGGTGGTTTCTGTCCCTGGCGTACCCAGGGTCGGTGTTACCGTAGGCAGCGGTGTCTCCGTTGGGGGTAGAGTAGACGTCAGTGTAGGTGCTGGAGTGGCCGTCCAGGGTACAAAGACTGCCACGGTGGGCACCTGTCTCTGAACGGTCGTCACCGCGGTAGTTTCGAGATTGACAAACCCGTAAACGCTTCCCAACATGAGAAAGCCAAGGACAGCCGCAACCGGGAAATAGATCCTTTGGCGCCTGCGAATTGTGGCGGGGTCAGCAGTCCGTTCTGCCAGCCCAGCCTTGATATCCGCCAGCTCCAACGGGTGCTCATGCAGCATTTCCTGCTCATTCATCTTGCCGGTGAACATGGATTTGTTGAAGCGCTTGATATGAACGCCATACATGTGCCAGATGATGATGGCCAGGATCGCCAGGACCGCCTCCCAGCCATGGGCAGTCTTCGCAGCCGGAATCACCTCACCAGGCAGGAAATGAATTGTTGTGATCGGATTCCACATGATGAAACCCGTCGTTCCCATGACGATCACACCCCAGACGAACGCCCAGTACTCCATCTTTTCTTCGAAGGTATAGCGACCCATCTGCGGGTAGGACTTGCCAAGTCCCATGTTATACATCAATGCCTGCCAGCCGTCCTTGACATCCTGCAGGCTGGGCAGCATGCTCAGTCTCGCCCGTACGACAAAGGCCATGTAACCAAAGAACAGGATATGCCAGATCGCGCCGAGCATCATAACGACTGCAGCCGTATGATGGATCAGGCGCAGGTTTTCGATGCCGCCGAGCAGACCAACAAAAGCAATGGAGAGTGGAGAGGTTGAGAATTTCTGAGGCAGCCCGGTCAGGCCAAGAATGATGAAGGATGAGAGCATGGCAATATGCTCAATCCGGCGGGCAAGCGGCCAGCGCACATAGCTGCGGGATGTTGTCGTATGCTCGCTCATTTCTGCTCCTCGCCTTCGGCCGTTGAAGCCGCGGCGCGTCGGTTTTTCATTCTACGGTAAATATCGGTGATGACAAAGAAGAGCATGCCTCCGAGCACCAGTGGTATGAACAGAAGATAGAACAGGTTGACATAATACACGATCGGGAAGGCCTTGGGACTGGGCTCATAGTGGCTGAGCCAGGCATCGGTAAAGGTATCCGTTGTTGCGTTGGGATGGCACTGCTGGCATTTCACAAGCAGATTTTTCTTGAACGCGATGCCAGCCTGGGGGTCATCCGGTCTCATGATGTTATGGACGCCATGACAATCGGTACACACCGGTTTGTTGGTGGGCTGATCGGGATAATTCTTCTGGAACATTTCCACGGTTGTGCCATGGAAGTCCGCCACGTAGGTATTCAATACGTTGGTCGATATGCCATACTGTTTCATGATCGTCTCATTGGTATGACATTTCGCACAAAGCTCCGGTGTACTGTTACGGAAGGAGGCAGTCGTGGGGTTCTGGATATTGTGGACACCGTGGCAATCAATGCATGTCGGAACGTACTGATTGCCTTCCTCCGTCAAAGCAGCGCCGTGAACGCTTTTCTTATAAGTGTCGTAAATGGCGCTATGGCACTTGGCGCAGGTTTGCGGGATGGCCAGCCGTGCTCCAAGTAGCAGCTTGCCTGTGCTTTTATCAGTAAGTCTCGTCTGGGTGTGAGGATTGTGGCAGTCCGTGCAGACGGCGGCATTCGTATTACCCGCCGCCAGTGCCTTCTGGTGAACACTATCCAGCACCTTCTGGTATTGATCGTTATGGCACTTCTCACAGGTAGGATACATCTCCAGCGAGAAATCGCGCGGGCTGCTTGCCGTCACTTCAGGATGGGGAAAGCCGGTAATATTGGTATGGCAATCCACACAGGCAACATGTTCCTCTCCATGAACGGATGCGCCAAAGCCTGTGCCGCTGATCGTAAGCGGGACGGACTGTCCTCCAATCTGTGTTGTCATCCCTTCTTGCTGATGACAGGCCAGACATTCCTCATTGGTCGGTTTCTGATCCTGAAGCTGAGGCGCAGCCACCGCAGTCCCGGTGTTGGAAAACACCATTACTGCCAGGAGGATCATTACTCCCAGGGCCATCGTCGTCAGTCCAAACTGCATGATATGCACCCTGAACCATCTGCTCATTGCACGCTCCTGATTAAATTGGGCTAAAGTTTCTCCAAATTATACAGTCAAATTACCCACATTTTTATATGGGGCAATTGCCCTATTCTAAGATGGGTTGTCATGATGTGAAAGTGAAGAATATCATGGAAAATGTATGATTGCAGAGAGGAATTATCCAATAAATATACCCGGTAGACTTGAAAATACCGAGTATTTCCAAGCAATGGCGGAGAGCATCAATCAATATGAGTTGTACCTGTTATCGCCCACAACCCGTCCTGTTTTTATGAATGAGCCTACACTGCACGGTCCATTCCATACTCCCTGCTCAAGTTTATTTAAGCTCAATATATAGGATTCATCGACGAATTTAAACCCGTTTAATGACTTTTTCAGCCTTAACGTGCCTGGATTGGGAATTACAGAAGATAACAGTTAGTAGAAAGGTCACGTTTACACTGCTGTAAGTGAGAAGGCCGGGTGTTTTAGGTAGAATGATTTTGCAGAGGCCGCACAATCTGCTTAACTTTCCTGCCAGCATTCAGCTGTAAACAAAAAGGAAGTTGGGTACGAATAACCATGCGGCTGCTCATGAAAGGAGCATAAGTCATGTCCAAAACAAAATTTATCACCGGGGTTCTATTGGTTCTTGCTGTCTTGTTTGCACAGGTGGGTACTGCATTTGCTGCTCCTGCAACCCAGGATGCAACCATCACAGGGACGGTCACAAGCATTGTGCCCAAGACCGATGCCAGCGGTGTCACAACCGTACTTGTGAGTGTGGTGGATAGCGCGGGCCAAACCCAGACTGTCCGCCTGACCCTGGATGCAGCGGTGACATTGGGCCTGGTCACGGTGGATGCGACCACCCAGGCAGTGACGGCCGTCGACCCGACCACCCTGACGGCACCTGTATCGATCGCGCCCACAGATATCGCTCCCGAAGCGGCGGTGGATGTCCATCCCATCGCGGCGATCCTGGCATCCTTCTTTGGCATGGATCCGGTTGCAGTAAATAACCTGCATGAGGAAGGCTTTGGCTTTGGCGTGATTGCCCAGGCGCTATGGATGCAAAAGAACCTCGGCGATGAGGCCGTCACGGCTGAGATGATACTGCAGGCGAAGGAAAACAAGGATTTCAGCACGATCACCCTGCCAGACGGCACCAACCCCACCAACTGGGGCCAGTTCAGAAAGGCATTGCTCGATAAAAAGAACAACCTAGGTGTGATTGTCTCCGGACACGCAGAAAACGATACCACCGTAACGGAAGAGACCTTAACCCAGCAGCAACAGGGTCATGGCAAAGGGAACGGCAAGGATAACAACCCGGGCAAGGGCAACGGCAAGAATAAACCGTAGGTAAAACTGAAGAAGCAAGCTGGAGCGGCGAAAGCCGCTCCTTTTTCTTTTAAGGATTGCTATCAAACTCCTGTACAAAGTTCAGTCACGGGCTAGACAAGCGGTAAAATACTGTCGAGGTAAACAATGCGACAAGTAGCTATTCTTGGAATCGGACAAATCAAGGTCGACGAGCACTGGGATCTTTCCCTGCGCGAGCTGGGCGGACATGCCGCTTTTGCCGCCATGCAGGATGCCGGGCTCGAAAAAGTGGACGCTCTTTTCGTGGGGAATATGCTTTCACCGATGATTAGCGGGCAGAATCAACTGGGGACCTTCTTTTCGGACTGGATCGGACTGTGGGACCAGGAGGCCGTCAAAGTGGAGGCGGCCTGCGGGTCGGGGGCGGCGGCGTTTCGGGCGGGGCTGATGGCGGTCGCCTCAGGAGATATCGAGTCGGCGCTGGTGGTCGGCGTCGAGAAAATGACGGACAAGGCCGGCCACGACGTGACTGCCGCGCTGGCAACCGCCGCCGATGCAGATTATGAGGCGGAACAGGGGATCTCGTTCGTGGGCATCAATGCCCTGATCATGCGCCGTTATATGTATGAGTATGGCTGGAAGCACGAGGACTTTGCGCCATTTTCGATCAACGCCCATGCCAATGCCATGCACAATCCTTTTGCGCGGCTGCACGAGAAGATCACGGTCGAAAGATTTGAGAAATCCTCCATGGTGGCCACCCCGATCAACCTGCTGGACGCCTCCCCCACCGGGGACGGCGCGGCCGCGGCGATCCTTGTCCCTGCCGATCGGGTGATGTCCTTCAATGGAAAGCCAAAAATTACGGTGGCCGGCTCGGCGTCCGCGACCGATTCGATCGCCGTCCACTCGAGAAAGGACCCATTGTTCCTGTCGGCCGGGTATCTGTCCTCCAAAAAGGCCTACGAAATGGCGGGGGTCGGGCCGGAGGATATCGATGTGTTCGAGCTGCACGATGCATTCTCGATCATGTCCGCCCTCTCCCTGGAGGCCTGCGGTTTCGCCGAGCGCGGGCAGGGCATCCGACTGGGTCTCGATGGGCAGATCGGCCCGGGTGGTCGCATTCCCGTCTGCACCCGCGGAGGGCTGAAAGCCCGCGGCCACCCCGTCGGCGCGACCGGCGTGTACCAGATCGTGGAAGTCGCACAGCAGCTGCGCGGCGAGTGCGGCAGAACCCAGGTCGACGGTGCAAAAATCGGCATGGCCCAGAACATCGGCGGATCCGGCGCAACGATCCTGACCCACATCCTGAAGGCCGGATAATCGGTGGATTTACTACATCCTCAGGAAGAATAACAAGTTGCCGACGACCATGACCAGGATCAAAACTAAAACCGGTAGAAAGGTAAGCGTCGTAAGAAATCCGGCCAGCCTGTCCTTGTGGAAGGCATAAGCAATCCAGGAGGCGATCGCAAAGCCGATCGGCCAGAGCGGGTAGGACCAGACGAGGATCACAAAGGTCCAGGCCTGGGCGGTTACCCCGGAATCGAAGGCCATGACTGAAAGCCCTGCCACAAGAAGCCAGAAAACCAGCGACAGGACCGCCAGGGCTTGTGAGATGATCAACCAGATCAGGACGGGCCGGCGTGAGGAGCGTTTGAGCTCGGTTTCCAAGGGAGGTCTCCTGTATAACGTTTAATAATGAATACAACCTGGCAAGGTATGAGAACCCCCGGACCCCGCATAAGTTCCATAGCGGGGTGGGAACTCATGAACGGCAAGAGTGGAGCCTTTCTACAGATCTACAGAACAGTGTTGCAACCTCGTTATCATGTCAACAGGCTCTTGTTTCGCACCTGCACATATCTTATACTTATATTGGTGAAAGGAGATCGAATGGCAGAAAAGCGTAGACTTGACCGTCGTGACTTCACCTATTACATGCAGGTCACAAACGACCTGACGAAGGAAGTGCTGGGCTACCTGTCCGATATCAGCACAGGCGGGTTTAAACTGGACAGCCAAAAACCGATCAATCCCGGACAGGACTTTCGTGTTCACATCGAACTGACGCCTGAGATCGCCGATAAAAACGTCATGGTGTTCATTGCACGCAGTAAATGGTGCCATCGGGATCATATCGACCCGAATTCCTACAACGTCGGTTTTGAGATCGTCAGCATGGATCCTGGCGACCGGGTGATCTTTCAGCGTATGTTTGACAAGTATGGGGCGGAAAACAGGTTCAAAAACAGGCGGGCTGATGATTACCTCTGGAAATAGGTGCTTCAATGATACGGGCGGTGATGAGACCGCCCTTTTTTTATGCATACCGTCACTGTGAGGCCTTCGACAGGATGGCTGCGCTTGTTGTAAAATGGGCGGCACAATGAAATACACCACATTACGCTCCCTCATTCGTTTCCTTATGAGGCTCATCGCAGATATCGAAGTCCAGGGGATGGACGAGCAACCGGAGGGTAATCTGATCGTCGCTTCCAATCATCTGGGGCGCCTGGATACCGCTGTGCTGGTCTGCGTCATCGACCGGGAGGACATCATCATGGCAATTGCGGAAAAGTACAGGAACCATCCGCTCTATGGGGCGCTGGGGCGGTCCATGAATGGCATCTGGCTGAACCGCTTCGAGGCGGACTATTCGGCGCTGCGCCAGATCCTGGCGCGTATGGAGCAGGGTGGGCTTTTAGCCATCGCGCCGGAAGGAACGCGTTCCAAAACTGAGGCGCTGCAGGAGGGCAAAATGGGGGTTGCATTTCTGGCCTCCAAAAGCGGGTATCCCATCCTGCCCGTGGCGTTGACCGGGACGGAGGATCGCCGGGTGGTGGAGAATTTGAAGCACTTCCGCCGCTCAAAGATCACTGTCCGGGCCGGAGAACGGATGGAGGTCCATATCCCGCCCGGGAAGGGACGCGAACAGGCCATGCGCGCCGCGACCGACGAGCTCATGTGCCGCATCGCCGCGCTGCTCCCCGAAAGCTATCGCGGTGTGTATGCAGATCATCGCCGTCTAAAGGAATTATTGAAAACAAATGCGTAATGTGATCCGCTGGCTGGTCCGCCTGCTATTTGACATCGTCGCCCGTGTCGAGCCAAAAGGATATGAATATCTGCCAAAGCAGGGCAGTTTCGTCATTGCCACCAACCACCTGGGAATCCTGGATGCACCGGCTGCCTTTTATGCACTCGATCGCTGGGATATGTTTGTGCTGGTCGGTGAAAAGTGGGGAAAGGTGGCGATCCTGCGCTGGCTGGGAAAGTACTTAAACTTCATCTTCATCGATCGCTTCAACCCGGATATCAAAACCCTGCGAAAAGTGATCTCGCTGATGGAGCACGACAACATCCTGGTCATCGCGCCGGAGGGCACGCGCTCGCGCGTCGGATCGTTGATCGAGGCCAGGCCGGGTGTCAGTTACCTGGCATCCAAATTGAACCGCCCGATTTTGCCGGTTGCCATCACCGGAACAGAGGACGAGGTCGTTTTCGGCAATCTCAAAAAACTGCGCCGCGCTCATATTACTCTTACGGCCGGTCCCACCTTTATGCTTCCTCCCCTCCCCCGGGAAAACCGCGACCAGGCACTCAGCCAGTACACCGATGAGATCATGTGCCACATCGCCGCGCTGCTACCGGAAAAATATCGCGGCGTCTATGCAGATCATCCACGCTTGAAGGAACTCCTGTCGCAAAGGGATTGAAGCATTTGCTTCCTACAGTTTAAAGGATCAGTTGAAAGGCTTTCTTATGACAAAAAAAGCGAGCAGCCCCACCCTGGAGCAATGGAAACGACTTTATGAATTGATGGACGAGATCAAAGGGCTTGCCCCCTGGCAATACATGTATGAACACAACATGTTTGGCATCCGTTTCCCTGAGACGGGAGAATTAGGCTTTGTCAGCGTGATGGGAAACCTGGGGGAACATCTGGCTGTAGCCGTCTACATCGGCAAAAGGGGGTTTGAAGGTTTTTGGACAATGCAGCGATTGGGATATGATCTTACCCCGGATGTTGTTCTGCAAATTCCCCAGGTCCAGGCATCCCTGGAGGACAGGGAATTCATCACTTCTGAAGACAGGAAGGTGATCAAGCAGCTCAATTTAAAATTTCGCGGTAAAAATGCCTGGCCCCAATTCCGTAGTTACCGGCCGGGCTGCTTCCCCTGGTATTTGGAAGAGGAGGAAGCCCAGATATTGGCCGTTGGATTGGAACAATTGCTGGATGTCGCGCCCCGTTTCCAAAACAATCCCGACCTGCTGGCGCCGCAGGACTCAAGAGGCATCCATCTTGTGCGTGTCTTCGAAGATGGAAAATGGACCGAGCAGCATCAGGAGATTAAATTTCCGCCTGATCCTCCGCTTCAGCTAAAGATGGACCCGGAGGCCCTGGAGCATCTTAAAACCCTCTCCAGGAGGAACTCCATCGTTGAAATCGATCTGCAAATGATGGACCAGGCCGTCCAGGAAGATAAATCGGAAAGGCCGTATTTTCCCTTCCTGTTGATGATCGCTGATAAACAAAGCCAAATGATCCTGGGCGCAGATCTGCTTTCTCCCCTCCCTTCTCTGGAAAGTATGTGGGAGAGCCTCCCGGCCGTATTTACGGCGATCCTGGCAGGCCATCCATTGCCAAAGGAGGTGCAAACCAAGGATTCCCTGATCTCCCTGCTTCTTTCCCCTCTTGAAAAAGAGCTGGGCATTCGAGTCAGGCTGGTTTCACGACTTCCCACGATTGATCATGCAAAAAGGGAGTTCAACCGGTTCATGGATCGATCGTCCAATTCCTAGTCGATGGGCTCAAATGTGCCATCCAGGTGAAGAAAAAATGTCTCCACGTTGAGACGGGGAAAAAGGGCGCGTAATTTCTCGCGTGTATCCAGTAGATCGTGGCAGTGACGCCTGTATGTGCCATCCCGTCCATAGGCACGGCAGTCTTCATGGTTGATCAGGCAGACGGTATCAATATTGTGGATCTGCACTGCCAGCTGCACATACTTCAGCACCATTTCATAATCATGGACACTGCCAGCCAGGGAGATGATGTCGAAGTTATCATATCCAAAGCGGACCGTGATCCACGGCTGCAGGAATTTTTGCAGGCGGTAATCCATGCAGTGGACCACCAACGCGTCACAGTGAATAACAGGTTTATTTTTCTTTGCAGCTGGCATGGATGTCATAGGACCTCGCCCTCGCCGCGTTCCAGGAATTTCCCGTCGCCGCGCCTGCCCAGCCACTGGTCGCCGTCCACGATCAGCCTGCCGCGCAGGAAGACCTTTTCGGGCATCCCCGTCAGCTCCCAGCCTTCATACAGATTGTAGTCGGTGCGCTGGTGCGCCCGGGCCGCACCATAGGTGACCTTCTTCTCCGGGTCCCAGATCACGATGTCTGCATCGGAACCTGCCAGCAATGCGCCTTTGCGCGGATAGAGGCCGAAGATCTTCGCAGGATTTGTGCAGTTGTAGGCAACGAATTGATTGGCCGTAATTTTTCCGGAACGCACACCCGTTGTCCATAGAACTGGCATGCGGTCTTCAATGCCGGGTAAGCCGTTGGGGATCTTGGTGAAATCGCCCCTGCCCAGCTCCTTGCCCGGGATGGCGATCTCCCGTCCCTCATAGCGGATGGGACGGGTCCCGTCGTAGAAAAATGGGCAATGGTCCGTGCCGACCGTCTGCAGGATTCCCTGCGAGAGGCCCTCCCACAGCCGGTCATTGTCCTCCGCCGAGCGCATCGGGGGCGAGCAGATCCACTTGGAGCCGTCCTCGCGTCGCAGATCGTCGATCGTGAAGAACAGGTACTGCGGACAGGTCTCCCCCATCACCTTGACACCGCGCTGGCGCGCGTACTGGAGCATGTCCACTTCGCCGCCCATGTTCATATGGACGATGTACACGCTCGCATCCGCCGCGGACGCCATGCCTGCCACCCTTAAGGTGGATTCGACCGCGCCCCAGCCCGGTCTCGTCAAGGCGTGCCATTCGGGCGTTGTGTGTCCTGCGGCCAATGCCTGCTCGATGAGGGTATCGATCACGTCGCCATTCTCGCAGTGCGCCATCACAAGCATGCCATTGTCACGTGCGATCTGCATGGCCTTAAAGATGCCGCCGTCGTCGATGCGCAGGCGTCCGGTATAGGCCGTGAAGACTTTGAGCGTGGTGATGCCCATCTCCCGCAGTGATGGAATCTGCCCGGCGATCTCATCGTCGAAACGGGTCAGGTTCATGTGGAAGGAATAATCAATGGCAGCCTTCTCCGCCATCTTCATCCAGATATCGACCGAATGCTGGAAGCCCTCCTTCTCCAAAACGACAAAATCCATGGCGGTGGTCGTGCCGCCGAACGCTGCGGCCTTGTGCCCGGTGTAATGGTCATCCGAAGAGACCGTGCCGAACATCGGTAGATCGAGATGCACATGCGGATCGATCCCGCCGGGCATGATCAATTTGCCGGTTGCATCGATCACATTTGCATTCGGATGCTGGAGATCCCTCCCGATGAGGGAGATCTTTTCAGCCTCGATCAGAATATCAGCTTCAAACGTATCAGTGGCGGTAATAAGCGTGCCGTTTTTGATGAGGGTAGTTGTCATGTTACCTCCGGAGGTGCCAAATGGGTCAGGGATATATTTGCCGGTACAGATACCATTGACCGTTGTAATGGACTTTTCAGGTCAAACACTTCATGCTTTGAAAAATTTTCAGTTAACGCATCAACCCATTGAGGGGCTTTTTGCCAAACCATTCGCTTAAGAAAATCCCTACTCGAGCGATCAATATTCGTTTCCATCGTCTCTCCGATACTTATAAATCTGCATCATCTGTCTCTTCCGGTACATTGAGTTCCTCTGCATTATATGGCTTCTGTATTTCTTTTATCCCTAAAAGCGCCATCAAAACATCCGGTGGAATATCCACATCCGGCAGATTGGTCTTATACAGCTGCTCATTCTCTGCCCGCTCGCGCAGGGAACGCCAGAGGACCAGGCGCTCATCGCCATCCACGACCAGGTCATTTAACGTCCTGGCATTGATCAGGTATTCGCCGGTCGTATACAGAAATGTGATCCGCTTCCACTTTTCGCTGAGGATGGGCCGCGCTAATTTCTCGAGGGCACCGATCTGGATCTTGTAGTACTCCTCCCGGGCGCGTGGATGATCCGCTTCATCTTTCAGCAGCTCCGCGCGCGTCGTCAGCTCGTGGCCGTGGACCGCGGCGATCAGCTCGATCTGTCCGCCATGCTCGCCAAAGGCCGCGGGCTGGTAGAACGCCAGATAGTCCACCGCGACCACCTTTGGTGCTGTCCGGAGCGGGATGCGATACCAGCCCAGGAGCCGGGCAATCTCCAGGTCGCGCGGGGTAGGCAGCAGGGAGACCAATATCAAAGAGGCGGGGGAAAGGCTCATGATGTACGAATTTTACATCAAAGCCGGTTGTGCCTCTATGATTGATTTTTTATGTCGGGAATAAAAAAGGGCGGGAAATGATTTCCCGCCCCAGGGCCGTCACTGTTTGGTGCCGCACTCGGCGCAGAATTTCGCGCCGGCTTCCAGTTTCGCGCCGCAGTTCGTACAGAACTTTTCGGCTGCCAGAGGCTTGCCACACTCAGGACAAAACTTCCCGCCGCTGACCTTCGCTCCGCAGTGCGGACAGGAGGCCACGATGGTCTGCTTGAACGTATCGGCAGAGACATAATCGACCTGGGAAGCCTTCAAGCGGGCATCCTTGATGGCGGCATCCACCTGAATGGAGGAGTATTCCTCCTGTAGATCCGGCGCGCAGTCCTTGCACAGGGTCCGTTCCGTATTCCAGCAATCATCGTCCACCCAGTGACCGCAGCGCTTGCATTTGTGAAAATGCGGCCTGGCCTGCTCAATGGCTTCGGCGAATGCATTGTCGTGTGCCTTTTCCCAGGCGGCGGATTTGACATTCCTGGCCGCGCTGGCAGCGTTCCCGAAGAAGCCGCCAAAGAGATTGGAGGCGGCATCCAGGGCGTTGGTCATTGTCCCCAGCGTGGAGGCCTGGAACTCGGTCTGGTAGCCATTGCCGCACCGGTCACAAAAAAACTCGAACTGAAAACCGGTGTCGGTGCTGTCGTCGCGATAGTTGCGGGTGAATTGAATGAGTGCCATGGAAGCTCCTTTGCTATGTAGAATTATTCTCGCACTGTAGTCATGGGCCATCAATTTACAAACTTATTAGTATCATGACAGACTTCGGCCGGATTTGATACAACGGTCACAGGAAGCTTGTTAAATAAAACAGGGACGAAACCTTCGTTCCGTCCCTGTGCTTTCGTTAGCGCAGGCCAACTTCCTGGTTGAAATCCACGATCAATTCGTCGATCTCATCGGCCTGTTTCTGGACGTCGGTCCAGTAGGTCGGCTGGTACCACTGCTTCTGGATCTCATCATAGGTGCGTCCCTGCTGTTCGACCCAGGTGTAGTACTTGAGGTTGTGCACGCGGCGGCGGTCGGTGTAGCGCAGCTCGAGCATGTTGTCGGTGGACTGTCCATGCAGGTAGCGGGCAAAATCGGCAGCGGCGTCGCGCTCGCTGTACTGGCCGAACTCCTGGTGCATCTCATGCAGGCGGGAGCGGTAGAGCTCCATCGAGTCGGTCAGGACGGTGACCATGATGTCGTTCTCACCCATCTCATAATACTTGGCAGCCTTGATGCAGGACAGCACGTTGGAGATACCGGAGAAGCCAAGCAGGTCCAGCTGGTTGACGACCGCTTCGGGCACGCCTTTCTCAACCAGATAGGCGCGGCCAGACTCTTCGTTGAAGAGGCGGGAAATGTTCACCACCGCGTTGTCGTCGATGGCAACGACCACATCGGTGTTCTTCGAATTGTGGATCCACGGCACGTGCTTGTCGCCGATGCCTTCGATGCGATGGGCGCCAAAGCCGTTCTCAAGCAGGGTCGGGCACTGCAGCGCTTCGCTGGCGACGATCTTGCTGTCGGGGAAGACCTTCTTCAGGTAGTCGCCGCTGGCGATCGTCCCGGCCGAACCGGTGGCGGAGGCCATGCCGCGATAGCGGTCATTCGGCCCCATGACTTTCTGCAGCACTTCCTCCATGGCATGGCCGGTGACTTCGAAGTGCCAGAGATAGTTGCCAAACTCTTCGAACTGGTTGAAGATCATCAGGTCCTGGCCCGATTTGCGCAGCTCCCAACACTTATCGAAGATTTCTTTAACATTGGATTCGGAACCCGGGGTTTTGATCGTCTCACCGGCCACCTGGGACAGCCATTCGAACCTTTCCTTCGACATGCCCTCAGGCAGGATCGCGATGGAATCGCAGGCCAGCAAAGCGGAGTCATAGGCGCCGCCGCGGCAGTAGTTACCGGTGGAGGGCCAGACGGCCTTCTGGGTGGTCGGATCGAATTGACCCGTGACGAGGCGCGGCACCAGGCAGCTGAACGCGGCGCCGACCTTATGCGCGCCGGTGGGGAACCACTTGCCAACCAGGGCAATGATGCGGGCCGGGACCCCCGTCAGAGAAGGCGGAAGCTCGAGGTAGTTGACTCCGCCAAACGTCCCGCCTGAAGCGGTGGGCTCGTTATGCCAGTTGATGCGGAAGAGGTTGCGGGGGTGGATGTCCCAGAGACCAATGCCTTTTAATTCCTCCTTGACGTTTGCGGGGATCTTGGAGGGATCCTTCATTTGTGCATAGGTGGGGATGATGATGTTTCGTTCCTTGGCTCGCTTGATGGCGTTCGCACGGCGAGATTTTTCAACGGTCAGGTCAATGATGGTCATGCTGCCTCTCTTATGATTTGATATTCGAGAGACCTTGCCAAGGATATTCGTGTGGAAATGCATTTCACCGAGTCAACCTTCGCAAGGCCTGTCTGGTTGCTTCTGGGAGCAAAGTTGTCTGACAAATTGTATTATATCTCACAATCAAACCAGCCACAATACGCGATTGTCCTACCGGGTTTTCTTCACATGGACCACTGATCAGTATATTTCCCCTCTGAAAATCCATATCGATTTCACAGCATAAATGATTTTCGATTGGTCTCAACCATCAACTGTTGGAATGGACAACTTATCGAACCATTTACTACTTCATGAATCCGGCCAATTTTTCGATTAAAAATGGATGGTGGCTAGACGCAAGATAGCAAGACAGATGTACAAGGTTACACAACGCCTGTTGAAGCAAGGAACTCGTATGTTGCATTAACTTTTTTATTACGATTCCGTAGGTTCTTTTTAATGTACTGGCCCGCAAATTATTGTAAGATGACAGCAAGAATGAGAAAGGAGGTACCAAATAGATATACCGCCTGAACTCCATACTGTAGGAAGGACTGGGAAGCCTTAGCTGGTCTAAGCAGCACGTCAAGCTTTAGAATACCAGACGTTCTCCTAACGAAAGGAAGGAGGCATACCCCACTCCTGCCGAAGATAGTCATGTACGGATGGGTAACACCCATCCGTCTTTTTATTTAAGAGACAGGAGCATGCGCTCCAGGCCTTCGGCCACCATCTGGCGTGGCGAGGCAAAATTAAAGCGGACGAAATTTTCACAACCCTCGCCAAAGATTTTGCCGGAGCTTAAGGCGACTTTTGCCTTTTCCAGGAAATAATCAAAAGGCGGCTTGTCCATTTTTGCGGTCTTGGTGTATTCGCTAAAGTCGATCCATTGCAGGTAGGTCGCCTGGGGAATCGTAAATCTTGCACCCGGAAAATTTTCAGTCAGATATTCCGCTACAAAGTCTCGATTGTCCTTAAGATATTTGCGCAGCTCGGCCAGCCAGTCATCACATTCACCGGAAAAGGCGGCATCCGAGGCTACCAGTCCCACACTGGCAACGTGACCGGTGATCTCGTCATTGACCCGCTGGAAGCGGACCCGCAGTTCATCATTGGGAATGATGGCAAAGGCACAGAACAACCCGGCGGTATTAAATGTTTTGCTTGCTGCAATGAGGGTGATGGTCTTGTCGGCGATCTCCGGGGAAAGAATTGCGATGGGAATATGTTTTGAATCGTCCAAGAGCAGCTCGCTGTGGATCTCATCAGAAACGATCAGGGTCTCGTTCTGCAGACAGATCCCGGCCATCTTTTGCAGTTCCTCCCGCGTGTAGACTTTCCCCAATGGGTTGTTCGGATGGCAGAAAAGGAACATGCGCGTCCTGGCGTTGTTGGAATGAAAAGCGCCGGCGAAGCTCTCCATATGGAGTTCGGGATGGAGAACATTCCCATCCAGAGTCAAAGCAAGCGGAGCTGACTGCTGGACCAGATCCAGGTTCTTATACAGGGAATAGAACATGTTATAGACCGGGGTATGGATCAACACTCCATCGCCCGGTTTGCAGACGGCTCGCGCAGCGATGTTAAAGCCGCTGACGACCCCGGTCGTCGCCACCACCCAATCGGGATTCACCTGCCAGCCATAGAGTCTCTCCATGCGCCTGGCGACCACTTCCCTGGTGTGGGGCTGTATAAATTCATATCCGAGCACGCCCTGGTCCACCATGGCATGGACCGCGTTTCGGATCGGCTCGGGAGTCAAAAAATCCATATCCGCCACCCACAGGGGCAGCACATCGGCCGGGTATTGGGTCCATTTGATGGACGCTGTATTGCGGCGTTCGATGATCTGGTCAAAATTGTAATTCATGGGTTCCTTTTTCCGCTTTCCTGCTCTTCCTGCATTTCATGAGGCTGGCAGGAATTATTTTTTGTATGCCACGATCATACCATCCCGCGCCGGGGTCAGGGAAACAATCCAATCCAGGTCGGCCGTGATATCCCGGGTGAAGCGGCGGATGGCTTCGGTGGACTCTTCGTGATCGTTCGGATCGAGCGTTTGTCCATGCCAGAGCATGTTATCGATGATCAGGAGTCCGCCATGCCGAAGCTTCTCCTTGGTGACAGGAAGCGAATCGGGATAACCCTCCTTGTCGATATCGTTGAAGATGATATCGAATGGACCGGCCGTCTGGCGCAGGGTCTCCACCGCCTCGGCATTATGGAACTGGACGAGATCCGCCAGTCCCATTCTGGACAGATGGTCCTGGGCTCGTTTCGACGGGTCCTCATCCCAGACGGTATGATGCACCACGCCTCCCCCATTTTCCCTGACGGCCTTTGCAAACCAGGCAGTCGAATAACCATAGCCGGAGCCAAGTTCAAAGACTGACCTGGCACTGATCATGCGCGCCAGTTGATAACAGTAATATCCGCAGGCAGGGCCAATGATCGGAAAGCCATGTTCCTCGGCGTACACTTCCATTTTATGCAATTCAGGCTCGCGGGGTGGGACGAGAGAGGCAAGGTATTCCTGAACGGTCTGGTAATTGATTTCACTCATCATTTACTCCTTTTTGAATCTACAGATAAAACGGTAATTTGGCAGATTGGCGAATTGTTAATGGATTTTGGGATATATCTTAATTGCTCTGATTATTTGAGCACTTCACGTGCAATGGGAAGGACCAGGCCCACCCACCTGGAATACATCTTCCCGGAGGGATGCAGACCGTCCGGAGCAACCAGGGGGGAATCGGCGGTTACCGTTCGTGAAATGGGCGTGATATCCACATAATGGACGCCTGCCTTTTCAGCTTCCTCCCGGTTGATGGAGTTAAACAGATCGATCTCTTCCGCGATCTTTTGCGTATCCCGGCCGGCGGCAAACGGCGTCTTGCCCCAGTCCGGAATGGAGAGGACAATCACCCGGTCCGGGTCGCCGTCCGCATATTCGAGCGCAATGTTAAGCATAAAGCGAAAATCATCGCGGTAGCCGATCGCCGGATAGCCGCGATACTGGTCATTGACGCCGATCAACAGCGTGACCAGATCATAGGTCCCTTCGGGAGGATCGACCTGGATGCCCTGCCAGAGCTCAGTCACCGTCCAGCCGGTACGGGCGACGATTGTAACGTCTGTATGGATCCCTACGGCCGCAAGCTGTGTGGCAAGCTGATTTGGCCAGCGCTCACTTTCCGAAACGCTTTCACCAATGGTGTAGGAATCGCCCAGGGCTAGATAGCGAAAGGCTGGCATGGCGGTTTCTCCTGGCGCGGGAACCGGGGAAGTGGATGAACATCCCAAAAGAAAAAGTACCAACAGGATGGAAACATAGCGCATTGATTATATTTCACAGACGGGTCGATTGTACCCTCCCCCCTATTAAAAAATAAACCAGCCACAAGCAACTAACTTGCAACTGGTTTAGGGGCTGGCTGCAGTGTCAGAGTCTCGATCTGCTAATGCTGGGACACTTTCTCGCAGGCCACATCGTATTGCGAGACAGAATGGACATTGTTGGAATTCTGCGGCTGCTCACCCGCATAAACTGTGCCTGCCTTGCCATTCTGATTGAATGCAGAACCTGGAGCACTCGCCGAATGGCCGGGCGTGGAAGAGAAATTGGCACAATCTGCACCTGGCTGGGCTGCGAATGCAATACTCATTGGAATTACCAGGAGGACGAGCAAAAGCAACAGTGCAACA
Organism: Bacteroidota bacterium; assembly: GCA_050258995.1. Lineage (GTDB taxonomy): Bacteria > Chloroflexota > Anaerolineae > Anaerolineales > Villigracilaceae > Defluviilinea. Next base: position 10,236 of record JBLMZU010000741.1, on the reverse strand, counting down.
CCAGTCTTAACCATGCGCCTATCGATTTTGGACATTTCTAACTCCTTTCTTCAGGAACACCTGTCGGCCGGCCCTCCAAGGCATCTTCTAAAGCCCTTACTCCACGAATAAGTTGGGAAATGTCTGGAAAGCCGGAATTCCATGTCCATAATGAGGTACGCAGGGGAACATCCTCCTGGATTGAATACAAAATTAATAGAGGTTAAGTGTGCCAACAAAAATCTACAAAAGTTCCGGGGAACTGTAGTTTTTTAAGTACACAAGGGCACAGCACATGCCATGCCCCTGTCCATAAAGAGTGCCCTCTCCTTTATAGCAATGTATTAAAGCGCCTTGACCTTGAGCCACAGGCTGGGAATACGGCTGACCTTGCTCAAAGCGCTTAGCGATGCACGACGGGTGAAGACATCATAGTCGTGCTTTTCGATCTCTTCCAGAATGCCCTGGTAAAAAACGGACGCGGCCCCAATGGCAAGCTGCCCTTCCCGCTCCAGCATTTTTACTCCCGCCCAGGATTCCGCGTACAACTGGCGAGTGCGGTCGATCTGGAATTTCATGAACTGGCGCCATGTGTCGGTGACCCGGCCCGCGGCGATATCCGACTCCTGGATCCCATAGAAAGTAAGCTCCTCGCGCGGCAGGTAAAGGCGGCCATTACGGTAATCTTCGCCGACATCGCGCAGGATATTCGTCATCTGCAGAGCCACGCCGAGCTTAATGGCATAGGGAACCGCTTTGTTGCTCCGATAACCAACGATATGCATGCTCATCAGGCCTACTGTCGAGGCGACCCCATAGCAATACGTTGCAAGCTCATCAAAGGTCTGGTAGCGGGACTGGACCATGTCGCGGCCCACGCCGTCGATCAACTGCCGTGCGTAGTGGCGTGGAATGTGGTAGCGGGTCAGCGTATCGGCCCATGCGGCGGCGACCAGATCGTGGTCTGCGAAGGAGGCGGTCTCCACCATGTTTCTCCAGTAGTCCAGTCGGGAACCAGCTTCGGGGGTGGAGGCTTCATCCACGATATCGTCCACCGTCCGACAGAAGGCATATAAAGCTCGTACGGCAGATCGTTTCTCCTCGGGCAGAAGAGAGGAGGCAAAATAGAAGGATTTACTATGCTCCGATGTGATCTTCTCAGCCTGTTTATAGGCTTTTTGAAGCGAGGCATCACCGGCCCAGTATGAGAAGAAGGGACGAGTGTGGGGGTGGGGGATCTGTCCCGCCAGATCAAGGAGCTGGTTTTCCCAATTTGCTTGTACCTGCATACTGAACCTCCAAAAATAATGTTGTAGTAATTGTACATGTTTTGTACAGTTTGTCAAGTTAATAATTAAAACATTGACAAATTATTGACAAGATGTATAATGAGTCTGTTCCACTTTGTGAATTAGGAGATAACATGAAAAAACAAACTGCTCTTATCGTCGGCGCGGGGATTGGCGGGATCGCCACTGCCGCCCGGCTTGCCAAAAACGGATACGATGTGACCGTACTGGAAAAGGAATCCACCCCCGGCGGCCGCTGCAACCAGATCGTCCGGGACGGTCACCGCTTCGATATCGGACCGACACTGTTCCTGATGCCCGAGGTTTGGGAGGAGACCTTTGCCTCCCTGGGCGAAAAGATGAGCGATCATCTCGAGCTTACCCGCATCGATCCCACCTACAAGGTTCATTTCGACGATGGACTACAGCTGCAATTGACCTCCGATATTGGAGCGATGCAGACTCAGCTTGAAAAGGTCGAGAAGACCGCCTTTACCGGTTTCCTGAACTACATCGCCGAAGGCAGCAAGCATTACAAGGTCTCGCTGGAAAAATTCGTTGGACGGAACTTCTACAGTATTTTTGAATATTTCTCCCCGGCGAATCTCCCCCTGCTCTTCCAGTTGAAGGCACTTCAAAAGCATTACGCCAACACCGGCCGATTCTTCAAGGATGAGCGGCTCAAGGCTGCCTTCACCTTCCAGAACATGTACCTGGGATTAAGCCCTTACGATGCGCCCGCCACCTATTCCCTGCTCCAGTACACGGAGCTGGCCGAAGGTGTATGGTATCCCAAGGGAGGCATGTACGCGGGCATCCAGGCACTTGTAAAAATTGCCGAGAAGCTGGGAGTGAAATTTATCTACAACGCACCGGTGAAGAAATTAAAGGTTGAAGGCTCGAAGGTAAAAAGTGTTCTGCTGGAGGATGGATGCGAGTTGGTCGCGGATATCTTTGTTGGCAATGCAGATCTTCCATATATCTACAAGGAACTCCTTCCCCCAAGCAGCGAAGCGCAGAAACTTGAGAACAAGCTCTATACCTGTTCCACGATCATGTTCTACTGGGGCGTGGATCGGCAGTATCCGCAGATCGCCCACCACAATGTTTTCCTGGGAGGTGATTACAAGGCCTCGTTCGACCAGATCTTTCAGGATCACACCCTGCCTGATGTGCCATCATTCTACGTCCATGCGCCGGCGCGCACGGATCCAGATGCCGCCCCCAGTGGACAGGAGACGCTATACGTGCTTGTCCCGGTGGGACATCTCGATGCACGCTCCGAGCAGGATTGGGAGGCGCTGATCAATCGCGCTCGCGAAACAGTCTTCACCCGCCTTGCCAAAGAAATGGGTGCAGTCGACTTGAGGAAGCATATCAAGTTCGAGATCGTGTACCAGCCAAAAACCTGGCAGGAGCGCTTCCACCTTGAAAAAGGCGCGGCCTTTGGTCTCAGCCACAATTTCTGGCAGGTCGGTTATTTGCGCCCGCAGAACCGCCATAAAGAGTATAAAAACCTGTATTTTACCGGTGCATCCACCCACCCTGGGACAGGGCTACCGATCGTTTTGCTCTCCGCCCGTCTGACGACTGAGCGAATCTTGAAAGAAGCGGGTACAATACCTGTACAAAATCTAAACTACGCTATAAGTCACGTGTAAATCGCGCCTGCCAAAGGAATCAAATGCTCAGTACAAGCCCTGCCTATAACCTCAAAGTGGTCCTCAAGGAAACCGGCCTCGCCGCGGATACGCTGCGTGCCTGGGAGCGTCGTTATGGGCTTCCCCGGCCACAGCGAACTGCAGGCGGGCATCGCCTATATTCGCAGCGGGATATCGAAACAATCAAATGGTTGATGAAACGGCAGGCGGAAGGGCTTTCCATCTCCCGCGCAGTAGATCTGTGGAATGAGCAGCTTGCCTCCGGCACGGATCCACTGGCTGGCCTCGCCCAAACCTCCCTGATCCCTGCCTCATCGGTGCCCATCCAATACCAGGCCGAGACAACGCTCGACATGCTCCGGGAGGACTGGATCCAGGCCTGTATGGATTTCAGCGAAACCACAGCAGAACAGACCCTGAACCAGGCCTTCTCCATGTTCCCGGTCGAGGCCGTCTGTCTGGAGGTGTTGCAGAAAGGCATGTCGGAGGTGGGGAACCTGTGGTACACCAACCGGGCCAGCGTGCAGCAGGAACACTTTGCCTCGGCGCTGGCCATGCGCAGGCTGGACGCCTTGCTGGGTGCCTCTCCGCTCCCCACACGGCCTCAAACTGTTCTGATGGGCTGCCCGCCCGACGAGTGGCACACCTTTACGCCGCTGCTGCTCTCCCTCCTCCTGCGCCGGCGTGGACTGAATGTCGTCTACCTGGGCGCGAATGTTCCTGAAGATCAGTTTGCAAGCACTGCCCTGACTCTAAAAGCGGAACTTGTAATCCTGGTTGCCCAGCAACTGATCACGGCAGCCCGGCTTCAGCATATCGCCCAGATCCTTTCCAGCAGGAATATTCGAGTGGCCTTCGGAGGGCGAATATTCACCGTCCACCCGGAGCTGCCACATTACATTGCGGGCCATTTTCTGGGGCACCATCTGCCCTCTGCAGTGGAGCAGGTTGAATTGATCCTGGATCACCAGATCAAGGAAGCTGCCCCCCGGGCAGCCTCCCCTGAATACATCGCCGCACACCAGGCATTTGTCTCCCGGCGCGGGCAGATCGAGCTGTCATTCCAGCAAATGCTTGAGCCGCTTCTTATCTCGCCGGAAGCCATCAGAACAGGAATTGATTTCCTCGGCGATAACATCACCGCCGCTCTTCAGCTCGGCAGTATGTCGCACGTATCCGCTGAAGTGGACTGGCTCAAAATTCTGCTCCGAGCGCACAACACAGATCCGCGCCAGCTCATCCACTTTATGGAAACCTATTCGGCGGCCGTAAATAAAAATATCAATGGACAGGGCAGGCCCATATCCCTATGGCTTGCCGGCGAAGTCGAAAAACTTCAGGTGAAAAATCAGTCATGAAAAACCGTCTGCTCTTCAGCATTATTCTTGTGGTCTTTATCGACCTGCTTGGCTTTAGTCTCATTCTGCCGCTGCTCCCCTATTATGCAGAGACGTTCAAAGCCAACAGCTTTGTCACCGGTCTGCTCGTCGCTTCGTATGCCGGGGCACAGCTGGTCGGCGCACCCATCCTGGGGCGCCTGTCCGACCGCGTCGGGCGCCGTCCCATTTTGATGGTCTCCATTTTCGGGACCTTCCTTGGCTTCATCCTGCTCGGCGTGGCCAACTCGCTCGCCATGCTGTTCGCCGCCCGCATCCTGGACGGGTTCACCGGCGGCAACCTTTCCATTGCCCAGGCATATATTACGGATGTGACCGATGCAAAGGAACGGTCAAAGGGTCTCGGCATGATCGGCGCCGCCTTCGGCCTCGGCTTCATCATCGGCCCGGTCACCGGTGGGTTTCTCAGCCAGTGGGGCTACGCGGTGCCGGCCTTCGTGGCAGCTGTCCTGTCGTTCGTCAACCTGGTGCTGGTCTATGCCTGGCTGCCTGAGTCCCTGACAGCAGAAAAGCGCGCTGCCATGGCCGAAAAGAAGCCGGCCGTCACCCTGGCAGCCCTGATCGAAGCAATGAAGCGGCCATTCACCGGTTCGATATTAACCACACGTTTCTTCTTCGGCCTGGCATTTGCCATCTTCCAGACCATCTTCTCGCTCTATACACTAAAAAAGTTCAGCCTGAGCGCGCGCGATACCGGATTTATCCTGACCTACGTCGGTGTGCTCTCCGTGATCGTACAGGGATTTTTGATCGGGCGCATTACAAAAAGGTTCCGCGAGGACATCCTGATCGTGTCCATGGTGGCATTGATGGCGATTTCCCTGGCTGGATGGGCGCTCGCCCCCACGGTCGTTGGCCTGTTGATCGTGCTGACACCTACCGCCATCTCGGGTGGGATTCTCAACACCCTTCTTTCCTCAACATTGACCAAAGCGGTGGAACCCCAGGAGGTCGGCGGCATTCTTGGACTTTCCGCCTCGGTGGAGAGTTCGACCAGGATCCTGGCTCCGATCGTCGGCGGTGCCCTGCTGGAAAGATACGGCACCTCGGCGCCGGGGGCATTTGGAGCGATCGTCATGGTTGGAGTCTTTTTCTATGTGATGGCAAAGATCTACAACCATCCGATTGTGGCAACACGCCAGCAGGCTCCCTCGGTCTCATCGGACTGAATAACAAAGGTATCGATGTCCCTGCCTGAACGCACCCGCTACGAGCTTCCTCCCGGTGGCATTACCCTGCTTGGATATGTGGTCCGGCGCATGCATAAGACCGAATGGCTTGTCCATGTTCCCGACCTGCTCAAGGATGGCAGCACCGAAGAGGCGCTTGCCTGTGTGGCAATGTATGCAGCCAGATCCTCCACCTCCTTCGGGCCTGCGTACTACCAGCCGCGCTTTAACGCCATCGGAGAGGAGGTTTCCGAGCCCGACCCGGAAACCGGGGCGCTGATACGCGCAAAACTTGACTCCAGCTCCCCCACTTACAAGATCTCCTATTCGGCAATTCTGCCGGACGGGACAAGTTTTTCAGGCAATGAAGAGATCACGGGCACAACCATTGGTCTGCGCGGACTGGGGATGCCGGCGCCCTCCAGGTTCCATTTTCAATCCGGAAGCTATTCGGCCGAGCTGACAGGCATTCTCACCAGTGAGCTGGCCCTTTCCCTGATCGGCCGGACCCGCATCCGAGCATATGGCTTTCTCAACTTTACAGATAACGCCGGGAATACCGGCACATTAAACATCGACCGCAGCAACAAAATCCGTCTGGTGATCAACGGGAAGCCGTGGCAGGTGGATGCCTTTCACGTACAAATCAACCAGGCATAACGACCTGGAGCAACGGATTACTTTCATGAGCGCGATTTGGTGGATTCGCCGGGACCTACGGCTGACAGATAACGCTGCGCTTCGAGCCGCGCTCGAAGCCGGTCCCGTACTTCCGGTCTTTATCCTGGACCCGGCCTTTTCCCACTCATCCTCCCGCCGCAGGGACTTCCTTTATGAAGGCCTGCATGTTCTCGATAGAGATTTGCGTGCGCGCGGCTCCCGGCTCATCATACGAACAGGCAACCCTCTTCAGGCTTTGGGTCAATTGATCTGGGAGACGGGTGCCGATGCAATCTACGCAGAGCAGGATTTCACACCTTACGCCCTGGGACGTGACGAGAAGGTCGATCAGTATCTTCCATTGATACTGATTCATGGGCAAACGGTCCACTCTCCGGGCACCATCCTGAAAGCGGACCGCACTCCCTACACGGTGTATACGCCGTATTCCAAAGCCTGGAAAGCAAACCTGCCAGCCACCCTGAAGCTCCATTCGGCTCCTGAAAGGATCGACACGCCGGCTGGAATTCGCTCAGAACCGCTCCCCAGCTTCAAAGTAAGCCCGCTTTTTCCGGCCGGCGAACAGGAAGCCCTGGCACGCCTGGATGAGTTCCTGCACAGGCGGATTTATTCCTATGCCGGGGACCGCAATCGCATGGATGTGGAGGGGACCTCCTCCCTTTCTCCCTATTTGCACTTTGGGATGCTCGGGCTGCGACAGGCCGTCCATGCCGCACAGCAGGCAGCGCTCCAGGCGAGTGGCGAAGCATCCACAAAGAGTGCCGAAACATGGCTGAACGAGCTGATCTGGCGCGAGTTCTACATCCAGATCCTGTTCCACTTTCCGCATGTCAGGCAGACCGCCTTCAACACGTCCCTGGCAAATATCGCCTGGAGAAATGATGAGTCTCATTTCGAAGCCTGGAAGGCGGGCCGCACTGGTGTGCCCATTGTGGACGCGGCCATGCGCCAGTTGAAAGAGATCGGCTGGATGCATAACCGGGCGCGCATGATCGTCGCTTCCTACCTGGTGAAGGACCTGCTGATCGACTGGCGCTGGGGCGAAGCCTGGTTCCTGGAGAACCTGCTGGACGGCGACCTGGCTGCAAACAACGGCGGCTGGCAATGGACCGCAGGCACAGGTACGGATGCCGCCCCCTACTTCAGGATATTTAACCCGGTGCTGCAGAGCATCAAATTCGATCCACGCGGAGACTACATCCGCCAGTGGGTGCCCGAGCTGCGGATGCTCGATTCAAAAGCCATTCATGCGCCGTGGGAAAGTGGAATCAGCGTCAAAGGCTATCCCAGGCAGCCGATCGTCGAGCGTAATAAGGAAAGGACCCTGCTGGCCTACCAGCAGTCCAAGCAAAGAATGGAGCGAGTGTGAACAAGGTTGAGGCCGATATCCGCATTTTTGACAGGCAGGATATTCCGGAAATCGCGACAGCATTCAAGGAGCTGGGTTGGCAGAAACCTGCCTCTCAATATGAGCGCTACCTGTTGGAGCAGGAGTTAAAAACACGCGTGATGTATATTGCCCTACTGCAAGGGCGGTTCTCCGGTTATCTCACCATCTGCTGGCAGTCCAACTATGCACCCTTTCGCCAGAAGAGCATCCCTGAGATCATGGACTTCAATGTACTGCCAAAATCCCGGCGGATGGGGATCGGCACACAGTTGATGGACAGGGCCGAGGCAGAGATCGCAAAGGTAAGCCCCGTGGCAGGCATTGGCGTGGGCATGACCCCTGACTACGGCGCCGCACAAAGATTGTACGTTTTGAGAGGCTACGTTCCTGACGGGAATGGCTTATGTTATCTAGGCCGTCCCATCCAATACGGCCAGACGCTCAAAGGGGATGACAACCTGGTTTTGTATCTGACCAAAGAGTTGAGTTAAGGATATGTCTTCAAAAAAGCTTCCCCCGCAGGTGGGCCAGCTCGCCTTGCGGGCATTGATGTCGGAAGGGTCACCCCTTGGACCGCTGAAAGTCATGGCCGAGCACGTGGGGCGATTCTTTCAAATTCCGATCCCCGGCTTTCGGCCCTATGTTGTGTTCGGGCCGGAGGCCAATCGCAGCGTGCTGGTAACCGGGCGCGACAAATTACTCTGGCGGAACACCGACCCTGTGACCGACCTGCTGCGCCACGGCGTGTTGATCACCGACGGCGAAGAGCACGACCGCTACCGTGCGCTCATGGAGACGCCGCTTCATCCCTCCAGGCTCGCGAACTACACCGGGATGATGATCGAGCAGATCGACCGGGTTTCCTCCACCTGGAAGGACGGGGAAACTGTTGACATGCTGGTGGAGGCCCGCAAGATCGCCCTGCTGATCATCATGCAGACTCTCTTCAGCAGGAATGCCTGGGAGGACCTGCCCCGCATCTGGACGCCGGTCTTGAAAGCCATCCGATACATATCGCCCGGGCCATGGATCCTCTGGAGACACATGCCTCGCCCCGGCTACCGGAAACACCTGAAGGCGATGGACGAGTATCTGTACGGGATCATTCGAGAAAGAAGAAACGCGCTGGCGGTGGATCATGGGCCATCATCTATGGTCGATCGTCCCAACGATCTGCTCCAGCACATCATCGACGCCGGCCTGAGCGACGACGTGATCCGCGACCAGATGCTCACCATGCTCATCGCCGGGCACGATACCTCCACCGCCCTGCTGGCCTGGACCCTTGCATTGCTCGGGCAGCATCCCGAAATCCACGCCAGGCTGGTGCAGGAAGTGGACACGCTCGAGAAACCCCCGCTGCTGGACCAGGTGATCAAGGAAAGCCTGCGCCTTTATCCACCCATTCACATCGGCAACCGGCGCGTGGCCCAGGAGATGGAATTCGCCGAGGGCAGCATCCCGGCCGGCGAGCGGATGTTTTACTCCATCTATCTCACCCACCGCGATCCGAGGATCTGGGAGAACGCCGAGGAATTCTGCCCCGAGCGCCATGCCCATGGACGCAAGACCCCGCCGTTCTCCTACGTCCCATTCGGAGGCGGGCCGCGTTCCTGCATCGGCGCTGCCTTCGGCCAGGCGGAGGCAAGGCTGGTCATGACGCGGCTGCTGCAGACTCATACTTTTGAGTTTACGAATCATAAAATCCACGCCCACATGGGCGCCACCCTTGAGCCGCGTCCAGGCGTGATGATGAAAGTAACAAAACGATCTTAACGACGAAGGTCACAAGGAAAAACATTTGTAAAAACCTTGTGCCCTTCGTCTCCTTTGTGGTAGAAAATGACCTATTTTGGATTTCTTCTTCGCTTCCTCACGATCCCGATCCTGGTGTTCCTGGCGATCACCTATTGGGATAATAAAAAGAACAGCCAGATCAAAGGCTTCCGCAATGGCCGGGCCGTCTGGATCGCGATTCTGATCCATATCGGGCTGGCTGTGCTGTACACCACGCCCTGGGATAATTATCTCGTGGCCACCGGTGTGTGGTATTACAATCCCAACCTGGTCACCGGCAAGCTGATCGGCTATGTGCCCATTGAGGAATACACATTTTTTGTGCTGGAGACACTCCTTTCTGGTTTATGGTGGTGGTTCCTGGCCAGGCGCCTGTCTCCCCCCAAAAAAGAATTCAAGCCAAACAAAAGGCTTGTTTACTTGTCCACCTCTATCCTTGCTTTCCTCTGGCTCCTCTTCACCTATCTTTTCTTCCTCGGCGCCCCCAAATGGACTTATCTCTCCATCATCCTCTTCTGGGCGCTGCCGGCCATTCTTCCGCAGCTGCTGTTTGGGGCGGATATCCTCTGGCAGTATCGTAAACTCGTTTTCTGGGGTATCTTTATCCCCGGTCTGTATCTCTCGCTGATAGACATTTTCGCACTTACAGATACAACCTGGTCCATCTCCCCCTCTCAGACCACGGGCATCCTGTTCTTTGGGATATTGCCTCTCGAAGAGGTGGTTTTCTTCTTTATTACCAATGTACTCATCATCAACGGTATGACACTCCTGCTGGCCAATGTCAGCCAGGAAAGGTTTGCCGAGCTAAAACAAATCATCGCAAAATGGAGCAGACATGGACGAGAGACAAAAGCAGTTTGAAGGGAAATC
>JBLMZU010000740.1:0-21336 GCA_050258995.1 Bacteroidota bacterium | reverse complement strand
GTCGATTTTGAGGCCGCCCTCGTTCCCCCCTCTCCCGATCTGAATACGTTAAAGGAGGGCCTGCTGCTGTACCGGGGAGATTTCCTGGAAGGCTTCAGCCTGTCCGATGCGCCGCAGTTCGACGACTGGGCTGCCTCAGAGCGGGAGCGTTTCCGGCTGGCAGCGATGCATGGGTTTGCCGAGCTGTCCCACCGCCAGGAGGCGAGACGCGACCATCCCGGCGCCCTGGACTCGGCCCGCCGTGCGCTGGCCTTCGATCCCTTCCAGGAGGAGCTGCAGCGCGACGTCATGCGCCTGCTCTACCTGAACGGAGACCGCGCCGGGGTCATCCGCCAGTACGACTTGCTGCGCAAGTCACTGGACGAAGAGATGGGCATTCCGCCCATGCCGGAAACCCGCGCTCTGTACGACTCCATCATCAGCGAATCGTTCCTCCCCGTCCCTGCGGAAACGGCCAACCGGCCTGCACCGGTCAGCCTGCCGGTCGAGAAATCCTTATTCCCCTTCGTGGGACGCGACGCAGAGCTGGAAGAATTGAAAGGGCAGCTCGGCTCGGGCAGGCTGATCCTGCTGGAGGGGGAAGCCGGCATCGGCAAGACCCGCCTCCTTTCCGAGCTGATCGCCTCCCAGGCGCGGGGGAAGCGCCCGCCGCTGGTCCTGCAGGGGATTTCCTATGAGCTCGAACAGGGCCTGCCCTACCAGCCGATCGTGGACGCCCTGCGCAAACTCCTGGCGCAGCCCGATGGGGAAACCCTGGTCGGACAGCTGGACCTTGAAACGGTCTGGCTGAGCGAGCTCTCCCGCCTGCTGCCTGAGCTGATGAGCCAGTTCCCCCATATCCCTGCGCCCGTGTCACCGGCGGATGAGGCGCGCCTGTGGGAGGCCCTGCTGAGGTTCTTTCGAGGGCTGTCGCGGCTGCAGGAGGTCTGGCTGTTTTTGGACGACCTGCACTGGGCGGATGCATCCACGGTTGCCTGGCTGGGCTACGTGATCCGTCACCTCTCCTCCCCGTCGCTGACCCTGCTGGCCGCCTCCCGACCGGTCGCAGCACAGACCGCTCTCCTCCAGTTATTGCAGGCGTTGAAGCGTGAAGACCGGCTCGTGCAGATCGAGCTTTCGGTGCTGCCTGAGAAGGCGATGCAGGAAATGGCGGCCCTCCTCAGCCGGGAACATAACGAACAGCTGTCCGGTTGGATGATCCAGAACGCAGAGGGGAATCCCTTCTTTATCACCGAGCTTGTCCGCTACGCCTATGGGATCGGGCTGCTGAAGGAGGACGGCGTACTGGATATGGAAATGCTGGACCTTGCCCCTCCCCTCCCGCCCACCGTCCAGAACCTGATCGAATCCCGCCTGCTGAAATTGTCGGAGGATGCCCGCCGGCTCCTGCATGTGGCCGCGATCCTCGGCAGGAAGTTCGATTTCGACCTGGTACAGAGGGCCCTGGGCCTTTCCGAAGCCGGTACCCTGGATGCCATCGAGGAGCTGCAGGCTGCCCACCTGATCGACCCGCTGCCGAACGATCAATTCGCCTTCGACCATTCCCTGACGATGCAGGTGGCGCTGCATGATATGAACGAAACACGCCGCCGCTCTCTGCACCGCAGCGCGGCTGAGGCGCTGGAAGCCATTTATCAAAGCGATCCCGATCCGGTCGCCGGTTTGATCGCCCATCACTTCCTGGGCGGGAACCTGCCGGAACGGGCCAAACCCTATGCACTGCGCGCCGGGCGCTTTGCCGCAAACCTGGCCGCCTGGGTGGAGGCGCTGGCTTTTTACAAACAGGCCCTGGATATGGAGCGTGTCGACGCGCAGCGGGCGGCGATCCTGATCGCAATGGGGAACTGCCATTTTCATAAGGGCGATTTCACCCTGGCCTCGGAGGATTACCAGTCCGCTGCGAGGCTGGCCCAGACGGGTCACGACTGGCCGCTCCTGGAGGAGGCCTACCTGGGACTGAGCCTGTCGCTCTTCCCCCAGGCACACTTTGCGGAGGCCATTGAGATGGCACGTGAGCTGCGGTCGTCGGGTCCGGCGGAGCTGGCTCTGTGTGCGGAATTCATCTGGGGCGCCAGCCTGGGCGTGGAAAGCGCCCATCCGCATGAGGCGGAATTCCATCTGCGCAATGCCGAGCGGCTGCTCCAGATGCAGGAAGGGACGTTTCGCAGCAAGGTGACACCCGTCCAGATCAAGTATTCCATGGCAGGCGCCTTCGGCCAGCAGGGACGGAGCAAGGATGCCGCCATGCAGTTCCTCGAAATCCTGGCGCTGCTGGAACGGGGGGAGGACACCCTGGATACACTGCGGAACATCATGCTGTATAACAACCTGGCCTACCACCTGCACCTGCTCGGAGATCCCTCGGCAGCGGACTATATTCAAAAAGGGATCGCGCTCGCCCGGGAGCGCGGCTCGCTTTCCCACCTGCCCTATCTGTATTCCACCTCCGGCGAGATCGCCCTGGCAGCCGGAGACCTAGACGCGGCCGAAAAATATTTCAGCGACGGCCTGGCCCTGGCCCGCCAGGTCCCCATCCCGGAGCGGATCGCGGGCATGACTGCCAACCTGGGCCTGGTGGCAAAACAACGCGGTGACCTGAAACTGGCGGTGGAGCAGCTGCAAACAGCGCTGGCCCTGGTTGAGCCGCTGGGGAACCACCATCTCGAAGTGCGTATCCGGATCTGGCTGGCGCCGCTGCTTTCCCAGGCGGAGGGACGCGCCTGCCTGAAATTAGCGCGTGCCCTCGCCGAGCAGGATGGACTCGACGGCCTGCTGGAAGAGATCGGGAAGCTGGAAAAGGATCGTTCCGCTGCATAAGCGGAGCGTCCGAAAAGGCGGGCTCAAAATTCCCTCTGATCTCCGTGCTCTCCGATTTAACGCCCGCGTTGACGTCCGCTTAACGCCCTGCCTGTATCATGGGGTCAAGAATTAAATCTGCGGGAAATTCCTGCAAAAACTAGATACAAGGAGATAAAAAAAATGGCTACTTTATTCGTTCATCACAAGGTTCAGGATTATACGGCCTGGCGCAAGGCCTTCGACGATCTGACGGCGATGCGCACCGGCTTTGGCTGCACCGGTCACAAGGTCTTCCAGTCCCCGAACGATCCGAACGAGATCACCATCCTCACCGATTGGAAGAACATCGACGAGGCCAAGGCCTACGCCACCTCCCCGGATCTCAAGGATGGAATGAAGAATGCGGGCGTCATCTCTCAGCCGGAGGTGATGTTCCTGGCCGAAGCCTGAGGTTTCGGAGGTCCTGCACAGGACCGGTTGTTTAGCGGTTGACAGGAAAGGCCCTAAAGGTCTCCAGGCCCAGGGATCATTCTGACCGGCAGGACGGTCGCAGGAAACAGAATGAAACCAAGCGGAGAGAACCTTTAGGGCCTTTTTGCTGAAAGGAAAAATCCCAGGGGAAATACGTCAGCGCAACGATTGTTCCAGCAGTTGGAGGGTCCGCTCCCAGGACAGGGTCGCTGCGGCGGGATCGTATTCAGGACGGTCCTCTTCCATGAACCAGTGAGCGGTCCCCGGATAGTTGTAAATCGTCACGTCGACACCGGCAGCTTTCATGTTTTCCACCATGCCATTCGTCCGCTGCGGGGACTGGTACTCATCATTTTCCGCGTAATGCCCGAGCACCCTGGATTTCATTTGACTGAAATCCCCGATCCATCCGCCATAAAATAAAACGATCGCAGCAATATCTGGCTCGTTTGCTGCCGTGATCACTGCCCAGTCTGTGCCCATCGAAAAACCCAGGATTGCGACCGGCCCGCCCTTTTGCAGCCCGACAAGATGATCCTTCGCGGCTTTGACAACAGCCTGCAGGGCATCCAGATCCCCCTCGACCTGCTCCTGCAGCGTCTGGGCTTCAGCGACCGTCGTACCGACACGACCGTTGTAGTAATCCAGTCCGAGGGCTGTGTACCCATTTTCTGCCAGCCGGTCGCAGACCTGTTTGAAATAAGGCTTGAGCCCGAACCATGAAGGCAATACCAATACACCCGGTCCACCGCCCGCAGGGGAGGCGAGATACGCATTGACCGGTTTCCCGTTTCCATCGAATTTGATCTCAGACTTTTGAATGGACATGACAAAGCTCCTTTCGTCGTGAGTATACCAGAACACGTGTTCTGTTAGCAGGACAGGGCCCGATCCCTCCCGGCAGCCTGGCAAGGCGATCGCGGTGGATGCAAGGCTGGCGACCGGAGGAGAATGCGGATGCCGGTCGCGATCTCTATGATTATCATTTCACGAAAAACAATAAGATCCGGGAAAGTTATGTCGCGCCGCTCTCCTTCCGTCACGCCTCTGCCATCATCGAGACAGCTCATACCTGTCCCTGCCGCGTGAGCAACTTGAGGGCATCCTCCCGCGACAGCCATACCAGGCGATGATCGCCTTCGATTCCTTCTGCGGCTTTCGTTTCAAGCTGTACTCTATAAAACCTGCTTCGGATCCGGTAATACTTTTCCTACCTGGAAGCTTTGATAGATTCAATCGTAGATCCGATCTCCTCGATCACCGAGACTTCATCGCGCTTTATCCCCTTACTTTCATTCGACCTGTTGCGATCGTACTGGCAGGGCGGGTTTCGCAGAGTGCCCTGTTCGGGTCAACCCACCATATCAGAGTTGCACTTGAGATTAGCTTCCAAACTGGAAAAGTGCGTTCTGTCGCTGAAACGACTTCCGTGTAGAATCAAAGATAAGGAAACCATCACATGCCAAAACTGGGACGTACCCAATTGCAGGACCTGATTCAGCAAGGGGAGGATGCCATCGCCCATGGAACGTGCTACACCTGCGAGTGCTTCCTCGGCTATCTGGCCCAGCTGCGCATCGATTCCGAACCGGCCGATCAAGACCTGTTCGTGCCCTTCAAAGTCGACCGTAGTGAGATGCATCGCTGCATTGGCTGCGATCCCTGCCCGCCGGCAGATGTTTACGCCGAGTATATTAAGAAGAAACAGAACCCGACGCTGATCCAGCTTTAAGTGCGGTATTCACGAGAAGGGAAAATACGAAGGAATTTATCTGTCCTATTTACAAAGGTCCGGGCCGACAGTGCATCGTAGAGATGGAAGGGTGTGACAACCGCCATTCGTGGATACAGCAATGACGGTTACTTCTTCAAGAATGGATAGGGCCAGCGTTTGAAGATGCGACCGTGGCGATAAACAGTGAGTTGTGCACGTTTTGTATCGATCTGCACTTTCACATATTCTCCTTTTAATCGCTTGCCGACGAAGAAGGTCTGGCTGAGCAGGTGCACATTGCCATGAGCCGTGACCTGGCGGAAGAAAGTGATGGATCCCGCTGCGATCTGCAGGGGTTGTGTGGGGATGACATAGTTGGATGGCAGCTTGCGGATCTTGATGCGTCGGCGATGTTGGGCCGGGGTCAGACCACCGAGCTGCGACTGCGGGTGCTGGGTATTGACGGTCTCCTGCAGGCGCTGCAGCTCGCGCCGCAGGGCAGAGACCTGGGCATAGTGACGCTGGAACAGGCGCACTTGAAACCAGCCGTTGTAGTTCTCGATGCTTCCGTTGTGCTGGGGCTGGCCAGGCGGTATGAGGAGTGGCTCGACACCGAAGCGCAGGCAGAGACGCAATACGCGGGAGAGGTAGTGCGCGGCCGGACCCCAACCCACGACCTCCCGAGCATTGTCGAACTGCATCTGCTCGGGGAGGCCGAGGTGCTTCCAGCATTCGCCCAGGAAGTCTAAAATGACCTCCATTTTGCGCGAACGGTACAGTTTTTGGTACACCGCACCGTCGTGGACGTCTTTGCAGGTGAAAATGTAGTAGCGCTGGCGGTGACCTTTGAGGTAGAGCGGACCGACCGCATCGACCTGGTGCAGTTGATTGGAGTGGCTGGCTTGCGGTTTGGGGTAGGTGCTGCGAGCCAGGTAGGGAACCAGACGCACCCTCGGCACCGTTTCCCCGTTGCGCTCGAGCACCCGCTCCACTGTCCGGACACTCGGCAAAGGATGGATGTGTAAGATCTGAAGTTCGGCTAGAATTGAACTGGCCCCAATGAGGCTGTAGCGTGTGCCTGGATGTGCCTGGGAAGCCAGTCTCTGCCGAATCTCCACGATGGTGCGTTCGAGTTCTGCTGAGATCCGCCGAGGTTGCACGTTGGATCGCGTCAGATCGAACAGCCCGTTGGGGCCTAGCATTCGATACCGGCGCCACCAGATGTGAAACCAGGCTGGACTGCGGCCGAGGATCCCACAGATCTCTTCGACCGTCCGACCGGCCAGACGCAATTTGATCGCTTGTTGGCGATCCGCAAATTCGTTGTCCATAGTTGCCTTCGTTGGAAAACCAAGGACGGTTGTCACACACGGCAACTATAGTGGAAAGGCAGATGCAATCTGAATCCATTTTTGATCTCAGCAAGTCACATCGTTCCGCCATTGATCTCTACGATGCACTGGCGGAGATTTTCATATTTCATCTCTAGGATGCACTGGCGGCTGTATCTCTAGGTTTGACTGTCGGCCCGCACAAAGACATCGTTAAATATCGTGCTGTGATTTGCGCTGTGGATTGGTGTATGCGCCAAATTTCTTGGTTATAAATCTGGAGAATGCACGTGTGAATTCACGAAGTCTGTCACGTGTCTCCGCGAGGGAAGGTTGCTATACTGAGTGCAGATCACACAAAAGGAGACTTCATGTACTATCCCCCCGAACCCTTCCGAATTAAAGTAACTGAGCCGATTCGTTTGATCCCACCCGGGGCACGGGAGGCCCGGCTTGTCGAAGCAGGCTACAATGTGTTCCAGCTCCGGGCGGAGGATATTTTCATCGACCTGTTGACCGACTCCGGCACCGGGGCGATGAGCCAGGAGCAGTGGGCCTCGCTCATGCGCGGCGACGAGTCGTATGCCGGGGCGCGCTCGTTCGTGCGTCTCAAGGCGGCGGTGGAGGATGTGTTCGGCTTCAAATATTTTGTCCCTGCCCACCAGGGACGCGCTGCAGAGAACATCCTGACGGCGGTGCTGGTCAAGGCGGGACAATACGTCCCGGGCAACATGCACTTCGACACCACCGATGCCAACATCCGGGCGCGAGGCGGGCGGCCGGTGAACCTGGTGATCGACGAAGCCTTCGACCCGGCAGACCTGCACCCCTTCAAGGGCAACATGGACATCGCCAAGCTGCAGGCGTTTATCGAGAAGATCGGCGCGGCCAATATCCCGCTCGGGATGATGACGGTCACCAATAACGCGGCCGGCGGACAGCCCGTCTCGATGGAGAATCTCAAAGCCGTGGCGCAGGTCTATCACGAACACGGGATCCCGTTCTTCATCGACGCGGCGCGTTATGCCGAGAACTGTTACTTTATCAAGCTGCGCGAGAAGGGTTATGAGTGCAGATCAGTCAAGGAGATCGCCCGTGAGATGTTCTCGTATGCCGACGGCATGTGCATGTCTGCCAAGAAGGACGCCATCGTCAACATGGGCGGGCTGCTGTGCGTGAACGACGAGAAAGTCTTCGAGAGCGTAAAGAATGAACTGATCCTGCGCGAGGGTTTTCCGACCTACGGCGGGCTGGCCGGGCGCGACCTGGACGCAATGGCCACCGGTTTATATGAAGGGCTCGATGAAAGTTATCTCGCCTACCGCCTGGCGCAGACGGCCTATCTCGGGGCACGCATTAACGAAGCGGGAATTCCGACCATCCAGCCGATCGGCGGTCATGCCGTGTATATTGATGCCCAGGCAGTTTTCCCGCATATTCCGAACTATGAATTCCCGGGGGTCTCCCTGGCCGTCGAAATGTACCGGGAAGGTGCCATCCGCGGATCTGAGATCGGCTCGGTCATGTTCGCCTGCCTCGACCCGGATACCGGGGTCTGGCACTACCCGAAGCTCGAGCTGCTGCGGCTTGCCATCCCGAGACGGACGTACACCCAAAGCCACCTGGATTATGTGGCCGGGTCGCTGGTCCGGATCAAAGACCGGGCCGCGTCGATCCGCGGCTACAAGTTCACCTACGCCCCTGAATTGCTGCGGCATTTTACTGCCAGGTTCGAGCCGCTGGGATAGGAAAGAATTTTAGCCAAACAACATGGTTCACCCCACACTTAAGGAGTGAACCATGGAGACAGGGAGACACTAAGAAAAACAATGAATGCTCCGTGGTGAGCGATCTTTGGTGATGAGCCCGTAACGGCGAAAGAGAGGAGCCGGCCCAAAGTCCGGGCAGGCTCTTTCAATGTGGATCGGTGGCCAAAATAACGAAAGGTTAAATTCGGGGCGCGTGATGTTGTTTTGAGATATTCCATCAATCTGAGGGGCGTCCGTGCCTGGTACCGCAGGCCCGGCCAGGTGTTGCTTCTTGCCGCGTACGCTCCTCGCAACGGCAATTTTTATGAGTGACACTCACAAAACTTCCGCCCGCCGCACAGGTAAAGGAACTCCCCGTTCATTTCTGAATGCCTGAACCATCATCGCCGTCCGGACCATGCTCCAACCCAGGGCGACCAGGCCGCTGAGAATCAGAGTATAAGCAAGCGCCGGGACGAGCAGCTTCATCAGGTCGTACGGCATGAGGAGGTTGGGGACTTCAAAAAACACCAGCCCCGCCCACAGCAGGTTCACGACCAGGGGAAGAGCGATGACCGCCAGCCTGCGGATTGTTCCCCTTGGCAGCCTCTCCCCTTTTTGCCAGCGGCGGATGTACCTGATGGAATAGGACATACCAGCCAGCTGGACCAGAACAATGACCGCCAGCGCGCCATGGAAGACGTATGCACCGGCCCCCGATGCAGCCGGAGGCGGAGTGCGGCCGGCGATCAGGCTCACCACCCCGCGGGCGATCCCGCGCAGCCGGTCTGCGCCAAAGCTGGCATCCACGAAGTTGTATCCATTGGCCAGGACGGCAACGGCCCAGCCGTTCGGCAGCATGATCAGATTCGTCTGCCAGCCCGGACCTTCGCCGGTGTGCATGACAACCGGAATGCCGTTGATCGGTCGAGTCTCCCAGGCCATGCCGTAATACCGCTCGGGACGATCCTCCCGCACAGCCGGAGCATGCATGGCGTCAATGCCTTGCGCAGAGAGGATCGATTTGCCCGCATACCGACCGCCGTTCATCTGGGCGATCAGGTAGTGACTCAGGTCCTCGGCGCTTGAGATGATACAGCAGTAGGCAATCCCACCCCGGTTATAGGGAACATCCAAGGCGATCGGTATGTTCAATGCATAAGTGTAGCCCGTCGCCAGACCCTGCTGGAGAGCTTCTTCTTTAGAGGTAAAAGTGTTGGTCATCTGCAACGGGCTAAAGATATACTCCTGCACGTACTGCTGAAACGGCTGCCCCGAGACCTGCTGCACGATCATAGCCAGCACCGCGTAGGATGGATTGGCGTACTCATAACTCTCACCAACCGGGCGGTCGAGCTCCACATTTGCCAGGGCCCGCACCTGGGTTTCCATGTCCGAGTCGCCGGCAAAGAACTGCATGGCGGCCGAGCCCGGGAGGCCGCTGGTGTGGTTCAATAAATTCCTGACGGTGATCTCAGCTGAAGCCTTTTCGTCTGCCACACGGAACCAGGGCAGGTAGGTTTGTACAGGTGCATCGAGATCGATCTTCCCTGCCTCGACCAATTGCATGGCCGCCAGCGCAGTGAAGGATTTTGAGAGGGAGGCCAACATAAAAGGCGTCCGGGGGGTGACGGGCGTCCCGGCCTGATCGGAGGTGCCATACCCTTTAAGGTAAACCACTTGATCGTCATGGACGATCGCCAGTGCAAGCCCGGGAAGATGGGTCGCAGCCATTTCCTTTTCGATGAAGCTGTCGATGGTGGCAAAATCCGGTTGAGAGGTGCTCTTCGCCCGGACCGGGGACACGCCTGAAACGACGAGGAGAACGATGAACATCATAAATAAAATATGTTTCATGATATTGTCCATTCCTTATTCCTGAATTCTTGTATGGCTGCGTGAGAGATTTTCCCTGCCCGCGTACACCACCACGATTACAGCAATGAGGACAAGGAGACCGTCCACGATCCAGCCCACCCGGGGATCGGCATGGTCGATGGAGAAGACCCGGGTCCAGGTGTTGGCCGCGCCGTGGAAAAGGTAGGCCAGCAGTACACTGCCGCGTGTATTGTTAAGCATCCAGGTATACAGGACCGTGAGAGCAACCGTCGAGACCAGAAAACTCAGGAAGGGCCAGTCTGCCTGGGAGGAGCCAGTGCGAGTGAAGAAGAGCGGCAGGTGGAAGAGAGTCCAGATCACACCCATGATCAGGCTGGATGTCAGCGCAGTGTAGCGAGCCTGCAACTGCGGCGTGGCATAACCGCGCCAGGCCAGTTCCTCGCCGTTGATCAGGGTAAAGATCAGGAACATCGGCACCAGGGACAATACCAATCGCAATGGTGAGCCGGATGGCATTTGAGCCGAGAGGATCGGCAGGTGGGCAGATGGCACGATCGCGTTATAGAGAGCGATCGCAAGCACGAAGACGACCGGCAGCGCGAAGAGCGCAAACAGGTACCAGCGCAGGCCCACGCGCCAGATCAGCAGCTTGCGGAACAGGGCACGGACGCCCGCCCTGCCCTGGGTCTTCCCGACCACGATCACGGCTGCCAGGGTGGGCATATAGCCCATGATAAGCATCAGGGGCAGAGGCAGACGGTAGGGCAGGATGCCCTGAGAGCCGAGCGCATCCGCGATCATGAAGATCCAGGTCAGACCGATGGCCAGGATAAGGAATATCGTGAGTGGGACCTTTCGAACGATCGACTCTTTCCCTTGCACGGAAGGTTTGGTTATTGCAGACATGACTCAATCTCCTTTTATTGATAAATTTCGAGTGACCGAAGCCACTTGTTCTACATCTGTCCCTCGTCCCGGCTCTCAAGGCCGAGGCGGCCTTTGGTGATAAAGATCAGCGCGATGGCGATCATCCACATCAGGGCAACGGTGAACTGGAACGGGCGCAGGGAATTATCCGAAAGCAGGTTGGCCCAGGCATTCTGGGAGGCATGCAGGACGGTGACGAGCAGCAGGCTGCCTCTCGTCTTATTAAAGAGAAAGGCATAGATGAACACGGCTGCGACCGAGAAGGCAGTGAACCAGAGCGGACCGACGGTCTGGTAGAAATCGATGTTCCTGTTCCAGAAGTAAGGCAGGTGCACCAGGCATTCAGGGATCGCCAGCAGCAGGCAGCCAGCCAGGACGCCGTATTTTGTTTGCAGCCGCGGGAGGGCAAAACCTCTCCAGGCCATCTCCTCGGTATTGAAGAGAATTCCAAATAACACGGCTACGGCAAAGGCAAACAGGATCTGGACCGGGGAAGCGCCCGCGGCCGGGAGGTGAGGCACCGCCCCCCCGAACAGGACGCTCAATCCGATCCCGCCCAGGATGACCGCCGCCATCAGGAAGAACGCGGCGAGATACCACTGCACTCCCACCTTCCAGATCAGGAAGCGGCTCAGCAGCTCCTGGATCCCGGCACGCCCGGCAAGCACTGCGCTCACGGTCACAGCCGCGATCCCGGGTCCCCAGCCGGTCAGCAGGGTAAGAAGTAGAGGCGGCTGTGAAGCGATCCGTCCCCGTGAAACGAGTGCCTCCAGGATCAACCCGGGCCAGGTCAGCAGGAACAAAAGCCCGTACATCCCCAGCAGTGGATGGCGCCTGCTCAAACCCTTCAGGCCCGATCTGGGTTGGGAGGCTACAGATGAAATCGTGGTCATTTCTAAAACTCCTTCCTCGAAATGGAATGACCACAGGATACAACCTCCGATTCCCGCAGGCATGAGGCAGCAGTCCCCTGCCGGAAAGGAAATCGCGCTGAGAAAATTTCCCAATGCCCATGGGAACCCGTTCCCGTGACACCGGGAAGCGAACGCGGTATGCTTGCGCGTCAAATGAACTCTTCGACTGTTCCTTCGCTTGAGTCGAATCGCTCGTCCCTGTGGGTCATGTTTGCCCGGATCGTGCAGGTGGTGATCGTCTGCATGGCGATCGGGCTGTTTTTTATCAGTCTGCCGATCAATTATGAAAGAAGGAGCGAGGTATGTTCCTCTGAGCCGTGTTCGCAGGACCTATTGAATCCTGCAAGCATCCAGGCACTGAATCGAATCGGGATGACCGCCGCCTCCTACGCCGGGATGACCGTCTCATTCGACCTGCTAGTCGCGGCCGTTTTTACAATCAGCGGGATTGTGATCTTTGTCCGAAAACCCAATGACCTGTTTACGATCTTTGTCACGATCATGCTGGTCATCTTTGGAACGGCAACATTCACAGGAAGCCTGGCCGGGATCTCAAGCGCCTATCCCCGTTTCGGCTGGCTTGTTGCGGCGATCACCCTGTTCGGGAATTGCGCCTTCCTGGGATTCTTCTATCTGTTTCCAAACGGCCATTTTGTGCCAAAGTGGACAGCCGGTATTCTGCTGGCCTGGTTCCTGTTCCAGCTTCCCCGTTACTTCTTCCCAAATGCTCCCTTCAACCTCCAGAACAACCAGTCGATCTACAACCTCCTGTTCACATTGGGCATCCTGAGCGGAGCGGCAGCACAGGTCCACCGCTACCTGCATGTCTCCAATGCGGTGGAGCGGCAGCAAACCAAGTGGGTCCTTTATGGGCTTGTCATCGGCGTGGGTGGTTTTATCGGGGTCAGGACCCTGCACCTGCTGCTCCCCGATTCGGGGGGGAGCGATCTCCCCATTTCACTGGTCCTGAACATTGCCGCCATCTTTTTCATGCTGCTGATCCCGGTCTCGATCACCATTGCGGTGCTCAAGTACCGGTTGTGGGATATCAATCCCATCATCAACCGGACGCTGGTCTATGGGGCTCTCTCCGCCCTGACCATGGCATTTTATATTCTGGCCGTGGGCTTCTTTGCCAATTATTTTCAACAGCAAAATATCAATCTTCTGATCTCATTTCTTGCCACAGGAGTCGTAGCAGTCCTTTTCGAGCCGCTGCGCAAATGGCTGCAGCGCGGGGTCAATCGCCTGATGTACGGGGAACGCGACGACCCGGCCACCGTTCTCCACCGGCTCAGCCAGCGCCTCGACTCCGCCCTGGCGCCTGATTCCGTTTTACAAACGATCGTCGAGACCCTGGTCCAGACGCTCCGGCTGCCATATGCCGCCATCTCGGTCTTTTCGGCGCAGGAGGCTCCCAGCGTCATCGCCTCCCTGGGACAGCCTGCCTCCGAGCTCATCGCCCTGCCGCTCCGCTACCAGACCGAGCCTATCGGCGAACTGATCCTCTCGCCGCGCGCGGCCGGCGAATCGTTCACCACGGCCGATATGAACCTGCTCCATCTCATCGCCGGGCAGGCCGGGATCGCCGTGCACAATCTGCGCCTCACCCGGGACCTGCAGCGCTCACGTGAAAATATCGTCACGGCCCGTGAAGAGGAACGCCGCCGCCTGCGTCGCGACCTGCACGATGGCATCGGTCCCACGCTGGCCAGCCTGTCCCAGCGCCTCGATACGGCTGCCGACCTGGTGCAGAGCGATCCTGAGGCAAGCATCGCTCTGCTGAAAGCTCTCAAGGGCCAGGTCAAGAATACGGTCTCAGAAATTCGCCAGCTGGTCTACGCCCTGCGCCCGCCGGTCCTGGACGAGTTCGGTCTGGTCACCGCCCTCCGCGAACATGTGGCCCAGTATGCCGGGCCGAATGGGATCGAGATCGCCTTCGACATCACGGATCCCCTGCCGCCGCTGCCGGCCGCCGTGGAAGTCGCGGCCTACAGGATCGTGCTGGAGGCCTTCACCAATATCATCAACCATGCCGAGGCAACTGCCTGCCAAATCCGCATCAAGGCCGGGCAGGACTGTCTCGAGCTTGAGGTCTCAGACAATGGAAAAGGTCTGGCGGCGGATGTGCGGTCCGGTGTGGGTCTTAGCTCGATGCGCGAAAGAGCGATGGAGCTGGGTGGTGAATTCGATGTGCAAAGCAACCCGGCCGGCGGACTGCGCGTCCTTGCCCGGCTGCCGATGGGAAAGGGATAAACAATGGCCATCAAAGTTTTGATCGCGGACGACCATGCCTTTTATCGCGAAGGGGTGAGAGCCTTTCTCAACAATGCAGCGGATATCGAAGTGGTCGGCGAGGCGGGCAACGGCGACGAAGCGATTGCCGGGACAGCCGAGTTCGGCCCGGATGTCATTCTCATGGATCTGAAAATGCCGGGCACCAACGGCATCGAGGCCACCCGTCACATCCACGCGGCCCAGCCTGAAATTGGGATACTGGTGCTGACCATGTTCGACGACGACGATTCCGTCTTCGCGGCGATGCGCGCCGGGGCGCGCGGCTACCTGCTCAAGGACGCGGACAAAGATGAGGTCGTGCGCGCCATCGTCGCCGTCGAAAGAGGCGAGGCGATCTTCAGTCCCGCCATTGCGCAGCGCATGATCCAATACTTCTCGGCCGCGCCGTCGAGGTCGTCCTCCAAAAGTCAATCCGGCGAGTTTGCAGAATTGACGGAGCGCGAGCTTGAGATCCTGGACCTGATCGCCCAGGGACAGAACAACCTGGCAATCGCCAACCGGCTTTCCCTGAGCATCAAGACGGTGCAGAACTATGTGTCGAGCATCCTCACCAAGCTGCAGGTGGCTGACCGTGCGCAGGCGATCGTCCGGGCGCGGGAGGCGGGGTTTGGGAAAAAAGAATAGCCGGTGAACCAACCCGAGCATGCGGGTAACTCACCGGCTGGGTCTCCTGATCCATGGATCAGCGCGGGATCGAAACTGTAAACACATATTTTAGACAGCCCCGCAATCCATAAAGCGGAGGTTCCGGGTTCTTTGTTCCCCTTCAACCATTGCAGCCTGAGTCTGCCCCTCCCCACACGTCCGACCCCCCCCACGCAACTTGACACGAACTCCCTGACACATGATACTAGGCGGGTGACTCTACAACCTCCCAGGAAAATCACCTGGACAGCCACAAGAAGGAAACGATGATCCCCAACCAATGGTATGCCATTCTTGAATCCAACGAAGTAAAAAAGGGAAAGCCCATCGGCGTGACGCGCATGGGTGAAAAACTCGTTGCCTGGCGCGACAGCCATGGAAAAGTCACGGTAATGAGCGACCTATGTCCCCACCGCGGTGTGGCATTGAGCACCGGGAAACTGATGAAGGACTGCATCCAATGTCCGTTCCATGGCTTTGAATACGATGTCTCAGGCAGCTGCACCTATGTGCCGGCCAATGGGAGGAGTGCGCAGCCGCCCCGGGCCCTGCACGTTAAGACCTATCCCACCCGCGAAGCACATGGCATCCTCTATCTCTGGTGGGGCGAGCCTCGCCCGGAGGACGCCTATCCACCACTTCCCTGGTTCGAGAATATCGGGGATGACATGGTATATGCGACCCGCCGCAGCCACTGGGCCAATCATTATGGGCGCGCCATCGAGAACCAGCTGGATGTCCTGCACCTGCCTTTCGTGCACGGCAAAACCATCGGGCGCGGCGATAACTTCCTTGTGAATGGACCCTATACGAAGGAGGTGAAGATCGCCGAGAACAGCTATCGCCTTGACCTGTGGGTGGACAATGTACCGGACAGGGGTCAGCCGCCCCTCAAGCCTTCGCAAATGCCGGAACCCGGTCGGCGTCGCCTGATCCAGGTTCATTTTCCCAACCTATGGATGAACTGGCTCTCGGATAATTTCCTCATTGTCTTGCTCTTTGCGCCCATCGACAATGAGAATACCATGATGTATATGCGCACCTATCACAAGGTACACTTCCCGGTTGCGCGCCAGCTGGCCGGCTGGTTCGGCGGATTGAGTAATCTGTACATTCTCAACGAGGACAAGCGCGTGGTGGTCACCCAGCGGCCGCATCGCCCCGACCTCGACATTGGCGAGATCCTGGTGCCTGGCGATTATCCGATCGTACTTTACAGAAAACGGAGGCGGGCGTTAATTGAGGGCTACAGGGAACCGGTGCGGTAACGATTCATGGCCCGCTGGATCGATCCCTCCCCTGTTCACCTCCCTGCTTCCTTCGCCGATCTAAATCTGCACACCTTGGTCGCGCAGACTCTCGTCCGGCGCGGCATTTCCACACCGGAGGCGGCGCGGGCGTTTCTGCATCCCGACCGGATTGCCCCGATCCCCTTCCCAGGGATCGAACCCGCTGTGGACCGCGTCCTGCAGGCCGTCAGCAAGAATGAGAGGATCTGCGTCTGGGGCGATTTCGACGTGGATGGCCAATCGTCCACCTCCCTCCTGGTCCATGCGCTGCAGGGCATGGGGGCGAACGTTATGTATTACATCCCGATCCGCGGCAAGGAGAGTCATGGCGTCCACATCGAGTCTCTCAAGCCGATCCTGGATCACGGTGCCGAGCTAATTCTTACCTGCGACACGGGCATCACCGCAAATGAAGCAGTCGATTACATTAACGCACGCCATGTGGATGTGGTGATCACCGACCATCATGACCTGGGAGAAACCCTCCCGAACGCGAAGGCGATCGTCAATCCCAAGCTGCTGCCGGAAGGTCACGTTCTCGAAAATCTTGCCGGCGTGGGGGTTGCCTACAAGCTGGCCGAAGCCCTGCTTGCCAATTCCCCATCCACCGTATCACCCGACGACCTGCTGGATCTCGTCGCCCTGGGCTTGATCGCGGACGTGGCCCTACTCAAGGGCGAAACCCGCACCCTCGCCCAAAGAGGCATCCAGGCGTTGCGCAGAACACAACGGACCGGTTTGAAGGTGATCGCCGAGCTCTCACGCACCAGCCTGGAAACGCTGACGGAGGAGACCATCGGCTTTACCTTCGCCCCGCGGCTGAACGCACTCGGGCGACTCGGGGATGCCAATCCCGCCGTAGAACTGCTGACCACCCGCGACGCGGCCCGCGCCCGTGTGCTGGCAACGCAGATCGAGGGTCTGAACTCACAACGGCGGCTCCTGACGAGCCAGGTCTACGAGGCAGCAGAGACACTGCTGCGGGAAACGCCCCAGCTGCTCACCGAGCCGGCCATCGTCCTCGCCCACCAGAACTGGCCGGGCGGTGTGGTGGGCATCGTCGCCAACCGGCTGGTGGACCGTTACCATAAGCCGGCCCTGCTGCTCACCGAATCGGAGGATGGGATCCTGCGCGGCTCGGCCCGCTCCGTCGAGGGCTTGCACATCACGGAAGCCATTGCCACCCAAAAGGATCTGCTCATTGGATTCGGGGGCCATCCCATGGCGGCGGGCATGGCGTTGAAGAAAGAGGATCTTCCGGCCTTCCGGAAGGGCCTGGGCCGGGCGGTCGAAAAACAGCTTGGAGGCATTGTCCGGCAGGAACCGACTCTCCAGATCGATGCCTGGCTGCCATTGGACGAGATCAACCTGGACCTAGCAACCGTGCTCGAATCCATGGCTCCCTTCGGCGCGGGCAACCCGTCGCTGACGCTGGCATCGCGCAATGTCAGGATGAAATCGGTCACTGCGATCGGCAAGGAAAGGGAGCATTTGAAGCTCCGTGTGGAGGATGAAAAAGGCAATCTGGCCGATCTCCTATGGTGGGGCGGTGCCGGGGAGGAGTTGCCGGAGGAAGGGAGCGTCTTCGATATTGCCTACACGCTGCGCGCCTCCACCTTCCGTGGGGAAAAGCAGATCTCGATCCAGTTCGAGGAATTCCGCATCGTCCAGGAACCACCGCCGGAGCTGAGAAAGCGGCAGATCGAAGTGATTGACCATCGCCTGGAGTCGGCCGGCTTGCTGGCTGAGATCCAGGAGCAGACGCCCGGACTCCAAATTTGGGCGGAGGGCACGGACAAAGCAAAGGGGAAGGCACGTTATGACCTGCAGCCGGCGCAGGAGCTTGTCATTTATTCCACACCTCCCTCCCTACAGGATTTACGCGCTGTACTAGAGCTCGTCAGGCCGTCGAAGGTGCATCTCTTCGCCGTGCCGCCTGCGCTGGAAAAGGCGGACGGGTTTCTATCGAAGCTGGCCGGGCTGGCAAAATTTGTGATCAACCAAAAGGCAGGGACCGTCACGATCCAGGAGCTGGCCGGGGTGACTGGTCAGCGCGAAAAAACGGTGCAGATGGGCCTGGAATGGCTGTCCGCCGGGGGGCACATCTCCATCGAGCACCAGGAGGGGAGGGTTCTGCTCTCGAGAGGCAGCGGCGAATCCAATCCGTACGTGCAGAAGGAACTCTTCACCGCCGTACGAGGTCTGCTCGAAGAGACGACGGCGTACCGCGCACACTTTACGCGCGCCAGCCTGGAGTCCCTGTTCGATCGATGAGCCTATGGGGTGGAAGTCGAAGTGGGCGTCAAGGGGATTGCAGACACAATGATCCCGTCGAAATTGATCGAGCCGCCGCTGTCATGTGTGATCGTGACACTATGGGTGCTGATCGTGTTGGGAGCCAGGACCCATTCATAGCGGGAGGTCGTGGTGCTCGTGAGAGACAGGGGGCTATAGGAGGTCTTATCCAGGGTGAGCCGTATGGCTCCCAGGCTAGGGCCCTGCTGGAAAAACAGGTGCAGCTCGTTGCCATAATATAAAAAAGTGACCGAGTTGCCGATCGTATCCGAGACGTGCAGCGTTGTTTCAAAGGTCGAGCCCGGGATCGCCTTCCAGTTGCCGCCATAAACAAATCGGCTATCTGTATCGTCGTAGGTCCCGGAGCCGAACGAAGCGACGGAGGCCGATGTAGGCGTTCGTGTGGGAGTGTTGGGGGTAACCAGGGGAGGCAGGGTGATGATCGAAGCAAGCGTATTGGTTGGAAAGATGACCGGCGAAGGAACGCTTGAAGTTTCCTGAAAAGTGGGTGTTTCAAGGAGCGTGGGTGCTTCCGTGGGAGCTTCTGTTGGCAGCTCGCCCCCGACGGGCTCTGTCCCAATAAACATGTATGCAAACGCCGTTGCAGAGGGCACTTCCTGGACGGTCGCCCGGGCGGACACGATCCGGCCCCCCACTAAAATGATACAAATACCGAGCAGGGAAAAAAGTGCGACACCAATAGGGATCAGGAGGCTGCGGTCGAATGATGGCTGGTTATCCATATCACCTGGCTGTTATTGTGGGATACACAGAATCGGCGTATCATCAACGCAAAGGATACCACAACATGCTTAATCTGATTCCCAAACCCACTTCGATCGATTCCCAGGCCGGGGAATATGCCTTCACTGCCTCAACAACGATCTCAGCCGGTCCCGAGGTGAAAGCACTCGCGGACTATCTTTCGGAGCAGCTCGGTCGCGCCACCGGCAGGCAGCCCACCGTCCACGAGAACAGCCAGCTCAATACAGGCATCTCACTGCAGTTGGAGGCCAGCCAAAGCCTGGGCGAGGAGGGATACGAACTGACGATTTCCCCGGAGGGCATCCGGCTGCAGGCGAACCGACCGGCCGGCTTGTTCTATGCCATCCAATCCCTTCTTCAACTATTGTCTCCCGGCTCCGTTGGGGACCTGCACCTGCCAGCCGTTTCGATACGGGATACGCCCCGCTTCGAATGGCGCGGCGTCATGCTCGACGTGGCGCGTCACTTCTTCGGGGTGCAAGCGGTCAAGCGCTTCATCGACCTGATCGCATTTTACAAAATCAACCGTCTCCACCTGCATCTGACCGACGACCAAGGCTGGCGGATCGAGATCAAGTCCTGGCCCAGGCTGACGGAGATTGGCGGACGCACCCAGGTGGGCGACAGGGCAGGAGGTTACTACACCCAGGAGCAGTATAAAGAGATCGTGGACTACGCCCGCAGCCGCTATATCACCATTGTCCCAGAGATCGATACACCGGGTCACACCAACGCCGCGCTCGCCTCCTATGCGGAGCTTAACCCGACCGGACAGGCCCCTTCATTGTATGAAGGTACCGAAGTTGGCTTCAGCACGCTGTGGATCGAGAATGAAATCACCTACCGCTTCCTGGACGATGTCATCCGTGAGCTGGCCGCCCTTACGCCCGGGCCATATATCCATATAGGGGGAGATGAGGCCAGGTCAACGCCGGAGGACGATTATAAGAAGTTCATCAAGCGCGTCCAGGAAATTGTCATCGCTCATGGAAAGAGATCCATTGGCTGGAGTGAGAACATCGGGACTGCCGAAATTCTTCCCGGCACCATTGCACAACATTGGTTCGGGACAGGCTACCAGGAGGCGAAGGAGCAGGGCGCCAGGATCATTCTCTCCCCCGCCAACAGGACCTATATCGATATGAAATACGATGACTCCACGCCGCTGGGCCTGGACTGGGCGGGATTGATCAGTGTAAAGGACTCCTACGACTGGGAGCCCGGCAGTTATATGCACCTGCTGGAGGAAAGTGACATCCTGGGCATCGAAGCACCGCTCTGGACGGAAACGATCGAGACCCTGAAGGATATCGAATACATGGTCTTCCCCCGCCTGGTCGGAATCGCCGAGCTGGCCTGGTCGCCGAAAGGCCGGAGCTGGGAGGAATACCGCCGGCGTCTCACCGCCCACAGCCGACACATGGAAGCGCTGCAGATCAATTTCTACCGCGCACCGGATGTGGACTGGGAAAGCACAACCCTCGCCAACACGCTATGAATCCACAAACATGGTTCACCCCAAACTTAAGGAATGAACCACGAAGACACGGAGATACTGAGAAAAACAATTAAGCGCTCTGTGCCTCGGCGTCTCCGTGGTGAGCAATCTTTGGCGATGAGCCTGTAACGGCGAAAAAGAAGAGCCGGCCCGAATATTGGGTCGGCTCTTTCAATATGGATCGGTGGCCAAAGTAACAAAAGATTAAATTCGGGGTGCGTTATGTTTATTTCGCTGCTGCATCTGTAATCTCGAGAGCTCGATCCAAAACGTCAATGCCTTCCTTCAGCTCCGCCTCGCTGATGATCAGCGGCGGGATGATCAACACGGTGTGCCAGTGGGTGTACAGGTACAGGCCGTGGTCCAGGCAGTATTTTTTCAAGGCGATCATTTCCGGTGACGAGCCATTCCAGGGCGCCATGGGCTCCTTCGTCCCGCGGTCCCTGACCAGCTCGATGATCCCAAACAGGCCCAGGTTGCGGACCTCACCCACAGAGGGATGTGCCTCCCCCAGATCGGTCAGCATCCGCTTCAGAACGGGACCCATCGCTGCCGCGTGCTCGACAATACGGTCATCCCGCATCACGTCGATGTTGGCAATGGCCGCGGCAAGCGAGATGGGATGGGATGTATAAGTCAGCCCGCTCTCAAAGGGAGTATCGTTGAACGCCGCTGCGATCTCCGGCTTCATCGCGACCGCGCCCAAGGGAGCGTATGCAGAGGTCAGGCCCTTGGCCATCGTCATGATATCCGGGACGACATCCCAGTGCTCGATGGCAAACCATTTGCCTGTGCGGCCGAAC
>JBLMZU010000739.1:0-5661 GCA_050258995.1 Bacteroidota bacterium | reverse complement strand
GCCATCAAAACCATTCGCTTCGACGGCGCGACGATGGACAAGCTGACCTACAACACGCTTAAAGGCATGGAAGCGGATCTGTCAAAGGTTACTGTCATATAACAACAGGTGACTGTCACCTTACTTCCGAGAGAATCCAAGGAGCGTAACATATGCAAAACCAGGCGATCCAAGTGCAGGGACTGCAGAAGTCCTACAAGCAGCTTCATGTCCTCCAGGGCGTGGATCTTGATGTGGAAAAGGGCTGTATCTTTGCCCTGCTCGGCTCCAACGGCGCGGGCAAGACGACGATGATCAAGATCCTGACCACGCTGCTCAAACAGGATGGCGGGACCGCCGCGGTCAACGGCTTCGATGTCGCGGCCCAGCCCGAGCAGGTGCGCCGGTCGATCAGCCTGACCGGGCAGTTCGCCGCCGTGGACGAGATCTTGACCGGGCGGGAGAACCTGGTCATGATCGCCAGGCTGCGGCACCTCAAAAATGCGCACCAGGTCGCGGACGAGCTGCTGGACCGCTTCGGCCTGGCCGAGGCTGCCGGACGCCGGGTCTCCACTTATTCGGGTGGGATGCGCCGCAGGCTCGACATCGCCATGAGCCTGGTGGGAACCCCGCAGATCATTTTTCTGGACGAGCCGACCATCGGGCTGGACCCCGAAGCCCGCCTGGAGGTCTGGAAGACGGTCAAAGAGCTGGCTGCCAATGGCACGACGGTCTTCCTGACCACGCAGTACCTGGAGGAAGCCGAGCAGCTCGCCGGCCGGATCGCCATCCTACATGAAGGCCGGATCATTGCCAACGGCACGCTGGAGGAGCTGAAAAAACTGTTCCCGCCAGCAAAAATCGAGTATGTGGAAAAACAGCCGACACTAGAGGAGATCTTCCTCGCCATTACCGGTAAAAAAGAGGCAAAGGTACTATGAATTCCTACTTCTTCAGCGACCTGGGCGTGATGCTGGGACGCTCCATGCGCCATATCCTGCGCAGCATGGATACCATCATCACCGTCACCATCATGCCGATCGCGTTCATGCTGCTGTTCGTCTATGTGTTCGGCGGCGCGATCCAGACCGGCACGGATCACTATGTCAACTACCTGCTGCCCGGCATCCTGTTGATCGCGATCGCAAGCGGGATCTCCTATACGGCCTACCACCTGTTCCTGGATATGCAGCGGGGCATCTTCGAGCGGTTCCACTCCATGCCGATCGCGCGTTCCACCGTGCTGTGGGGTCACGTGCTGACCTCGCTGGTCTCGAATTCGATCTCGGTCGTCATCATCATTTTTGTTGCACTGCTCATGGGCTTCCGCTCGTCGGCAGGGATCCTTTCCTGGCTGGCGGTGGCCGGTATCCTGGCGCTGTTCACCCTGGCCCTGACCTGGATCGCGGCGATCGCCGGGCTGTCTGCCAACTCGATGGACGGCGCCGTTGCCTTTGCCTATCCAATCCTCTTCCTGCCGTTTATCAGCTCGGCGTTTGTTCCGACCGAGACCATGCCATCGGGCGTGCGCGCCTTTGCCGAAAACCAGCCGGTCACCTCGATCGTGGAATCCATCCGCGCGCTGCTTTCAGGTCAGCCGGTGGGGAATGACATCTGGCTTGCGCTGGCTTGGTGCCTCGGTATTATGTTCGTGGCGTATATCTTTGCGATGCGGGCGTATAAAAAGCGGGTGTAAACGGGATCCCCAGCTACCGTCTCAGGTGTTCACCACTGAGACACGAAGACACGGAGTTTTGAATTTTTTGGTGTCCCCGTTTTGGATGTGATTACAAGGCTGACCCGGCTTCTTTGCCGCGAATGTACACGAATTTCACGATTTTTTAAACCAATCCGTGCAAATTCGTGAAATCCGTGGCTGAGGTTTTAAGCTTTCCCGGCATTCAACTGCCGGCACACTGCCGGATCAGGCATGCGGATACAGGATCAGCTGCGTACAGCGGAACAAGGCGATCTTTTTCCCACTCGTTTCATCCGTTACTTCCGCATCCCAGACCTGGGTGGTCCGCCCGTTGTGGAGGCGGGTGGCAGTGCAGGTGATGACTCCCTGGCGGGCGGTGCCCAGGAAATTGCTCTTCAGCTCGATGGTGGTGAAGTTGTTGGCGCCAGCGGGCAGGTCGGTGAAGGTGGCATAGCCGCAGGCGGTGTCGGCCAGGGCGATGATCGCGGCGGCGTGCAGGTAGCCGTTGGGCGCCAGCAGCTCGGGGCGCACCTCCAGCCGGCTGGTCAGCTTGCCTGGTTCAATACTGACGAATTCGATACCGAGCAGGCCAGGCAGGTAGCCCTGTCCGCGGGCGTTGAGTTGGTCGGTGGTGGTCATGAGGAGTCTATATTCGATGCTTCGAGAGTAGATTGGTGGGATTGTATCAGAGGAGGGGATGAAAAGAAGAGCGGACCACGAGTAAGAGAGGCCAAGCGTGAACTATTTCTTGGCATCTGATACTTTCGATTTCCCAGTCTTCGATGGTCGAGTAGGAGCGCCGTTCTTTGGCGCTCCGTATCGGGACCGGATGCTGTAGAACAATGCTTATTTCAAGTTGCTGAGTGTTTGAATCCAACCATTGGTCTCGATACACCCTTCGCAACCAGCGCTCAGAGCTGCTCGACCAACGTGACATGTTGTAGAGCTGGGACTTGCCTGGCTCGAGAATGTTTTGGAAGATCACCAAAACTTCCCGAAGGGTTGGGATGGATGCCATTCTTCTGGCCCACCCTTCGGGAAGTTGTATGAAATCAGGGAGTAGCCGTCGCTGCCGGGTAGGCGGGCCAGGGGATCTCCGTCGGTCCCTTGTATCCATGCTTATCTGCCAGGTAGATGCGGCCGTGGGAAGGCTCTGGGCAGCCGACTTCGTCGGTGACCTGGACGGTCGGGCGCGCCTGGGTCGCGTCCCAGGAACCGGTGGGCGTGAACTGCAGCTCGCCATTCTTGCACAGCCAGAGCTCCAGCATGTAGCGCGGTTTCTGGTCGTCTTCCCGTTCGCCGAGGGGCAGGTTGAAGAAGTCCCAGCTGATATACACCTGGTCTCCCTGGCGGGTTGCCTCGACATTTTTTGGCGCCGGCCATTTGTATATATCCCCTGGGAGTTTGACATCCCCGCCGGGGTAAACAACCTGCAGGTTCTCCAGCCCGCCGCCTGTGAGCTGGACATCGGCGGCGTTCACAAAGCATTTGAGCTTGTATCCATCGCCCTGGATATACAGCCAGGTCTCTTGCTTGCCCTTGTCGTAGATCAGCGCTTTGCCGAACACACTCATCTTGTTGAACGTGTTCATGACTTCCTGGTAGAGGTAATTGTTACCCGGGCCATAGTTACAGGCGGTCCGGCTGGTCGGCACGCCCCTCAGAGTCAAATAGGTCGGAATTGGCGAGGGGCTGAAGACTGAGGTCAGCGTCTCGGTAGGCGTGAGTGTGGCGGTCGCCGTCTCTGTCGGCACGGATGTTTCCGTCGGCGCGATCGTGGATGAAGGCTCGACGGTCGCGGTCAGCGCCAGGGTCGAGGTGGACGTTGGGGAAGGAACGGGAACCGGAACGGGAGCAAGTGCTTTCGAGGCGGCGGTCCCTGCCCCGGCGACCAGGGCGGCCGCCAGCACGAGGGTCGCGATCTTGCCGCCGGTCGCGCCCAGCACGGACGAGAACAGTGCCGGCACCTTCAGCCAGAGCGCCATGAGCGGGCTGACGGTGGCTGCCAGCGCCAGCTTGCCAGTGGAGACGTTGACGAACTTCTTGTCGCCCTCCAGCCGCAGGGAGACGATGCCCAGCTCCTTGAAGCGCGGGTCCTGGTTCAGCGCCAGCGTCAGCAGCTCATAGGCAGGATCGGTGGGCATGTCCACGAACACATGGACGCTGCCGGCGGCGATCTTGGTGATCTGCATTTGCGAGCGGTCGGCACTGGTCAGAGTCGCCATGAAATCGAGCAATTGCTGCTGCTTTTCCGGGGTCAGTGCTTTCAGGTCGATGCCCTGGATGACCAGCTCCACCTGCTGGGTCGCAGGCTCTTCGACCGGTTCGATCTTTTTAAGATACTCCTTGAGTGTTTCGATCAGCTGCCCGACCGCGTTATCGATGCCCAGCTTCTCGACATCGATGATTTGTTCCCCGGCCAGCTGGTAGCTGATCTCATCTGGCAGCGGCCTCACGCGCTGCAGCATGACAGGGAACATCGGCCGCTCGTACCCCTGCGAGAGATCGATCTCCTTACGGACATTGTTCGACTCGGCCGAGCTGGGAGAAAGCATGAGCACGAAGGCAGGGCTGGTTTTGATGGCTTTGACGATCTGCACGCGCCATCGATCTCCCGCTTTGATATCTGACCGGTCGATCCAGACGTCAATTCCCGCCTGCGATAATCTGGCAACGATGGCATCGACCATTTCCTGGTCGCGCCTTGAATAGCTGGTAAAGACTTGTTCCATGTTGGGCTCCAAAGTTGCCCTATCATACGAAGTTTTTGGATGAAAGTCAACTGAATTTTGCAACCCGGCGCGACCAAACGTCTACCTGGGTAAGCTGGTAGCGTCCTCCTGGATGCATTGCGATGGAGCCATATACATCCAGCGCAATCATTTCACGTTTTACTGCATTGCCTTCCGTGCCCGCCGGCCTGTCTACCGGGCGTAGTTTGTGTCCACGACCCTGCCATCTGCATTGATATATCCGGTCCAGGCAGTCTTCTCCACTCCATTGAGGATAACAATCCGCTGGTTCCCATCGTCGGCATCCGCAGGCCAGATCACGATCAGCCAGTCCCCGCTGCGAAAACGGTATTCCTTTTCCGAGCGTTCCTCCATCTGCCACTCTGCATCCCCGGGCAGGGCTGCCAGGCGCTCGGATGAAGTTACATATTTCAGGACACTGCTGCGCACTGTCTCAACCTGCATGGGAACAGGGTTGGATTTCACACCTGTGACAGGCACAAAGGATGGAACTTGAGGCTTGCAAGCGGAAAGGAACAGACAAAGGGACAGGCAAAGAACGAATAAACGCTGGTACATTCCACACCTCCTTGTTTTGAATGGACCATTTCATATTTAGCATCATAGCACGATGTCAGGACCGTTACATTAAATCAGACAGATCGGGTATGATTTTAGGCTTCGAGTTTTGTTTTTGCCCTCTCGTTCCCCAAAGCAGGCCTTTCGGGAAACATGGAGTACAATCATCCCACCAATCTCTCTAATATCCAATATCAAATTCAAATATCTAATGCCCATGACCAACGAATCACTTGTTATCTATTCCATGAATAAAGTGGGCAGGATCGTCCCGCCCAATAAACAGATCCTGCGCGATATCTCCCTTGGCTTCTACTATGGCGCCAAGATCGGCGTGCTCGGCCTGAACGGCGCCGGCAAGTCCACGCTGCTGCGCATCATGGCGGGCGTGGATAAGGACTACATCGGCGAGATCACCATGTCCAAGGGCTACACGGTCGGCCTGCTCGAGCAGGAGCCGAAGCTCGACGACTCCAAGACCGTGATGGAGGTCGTGAAGGAAGCGGTCGCCCCCATCGTGGAGTTACTGGCCCGCTATGACGAGGTCAACACCAAATTCGGCGAGCCGGATGCCGACTTCGATGCCCTGGTGGCCGAGCAGGCCAAACTGCAGGAACAGCTCGACAAGGTCGATGCCTGGAACCTCGACAGCCGCCTTGAGCTGGCGATGGA
>JBLMZU010000738.1:0-6879 GCA_050258995.1 Bacteroidota bacterium | reverse complement strand
CACGCAGGTCGACCCGCCGCGGCGCACCGCGCGGTTGCGCTTTCGGCAAATGCGGCGCCAGTCGCGCCCATTGCTCATCCGTCAGATCGCTAGGATAGGCTTTCCGTTTCATAATCCGCATAATAGCACCAATTTGTTAAACAAGCTCTAAGGTAACAGCAAATGGAATTGAGATCTATTACGAAGTGCACGGCGAGGGCCAGCCGCTTGTGCTGATCTCGGGTATTGGATATTCAAACTGGCAATGGCACAGGATGGTCCCATTTTTGGCCGATCGCTTCCGGGTGA
Source organism: Bacteroidota bacterium (assembly GCA_050258995.1). Lineage (GTDB taxonomy): Bacteria > Chloroflexota > Anaerolineae > Anaerolineales > Villigracilaceae > Defluviilinea. The sequence goes on along the minus strand of JBLMZU010000738.1, from coordinate 6,591 downwards.
TCACCTTTGACAACCGCGGCGTTGGACAGAGTGACAGGCCTGAGGGTCCGTATTCTGCTCATATGCTGGCAGCGGATACGGTCGGTCTTCTGGATGCGCTGGACATCGGAAAAGCCATCGTTGCGGGCCACTCCATGGGTGGTTTTATCGCCCAGGCCCTGGCCATTGAATTTCCACACAAGGTTGAAAAGCTGATCCTATGCTCGACGAGTTTCGGTGGACCGCGCCAAGTCCCGGTCACACCCGAGGCGATGAAAATCCTGACCGATGTGAGCGGCGATCCCCTGACCCGTTTCAGCAACGGCCTCTTTATCAGCACCGCGCCAGGCTGGGCGGAAAAGAATCCAGAGATCATCCGGGAGTGGATCGAGTGGCGCGCAGCCAATCCCATCGAGCCTGGACCCTACCAGGCGCAGCTTGCCATTGGATTGGGGCTTATGCAGGAGGAGGCAGCATTTGAAAATCAGCTGCATCGCATTCATGTTCCCACATTGATCCTGTTCGGCGAGTATGACAAGGTCGTCCCCCCTCAGAATGCAAACCTCCTGGCACAGAAGATCGCCGGGAGCCAGATCCGTATCCTTCCGGACGCAGGCCATTTCTTCCCGATCGAAGTCCCCGAAACAGCCTCCCGCGCAATCATTGAATTTGCAAAGTAGGGAGGAATGGATTTACGATTGGAATCGTACAAAACACTTGACTCCCCCTCGAATCTCGCTATAATATAAGACGAACGTTCGTGCGAACGTTCGCATAAATTGACCAGGAGTTTCATGACTTCTCAAGTCACACTCAAATCGGTCGCTTCTCGAGCCGGCGTCAGCTACCAGACGGTGTCCAAGGTTCTCAATGGACAAATTCAGGTCGCGCCTGAGACACGGGAACGCATCCTGAAAGCCGCAGATGAGCTTGGCTATCGTCCCAATCAGATCGCCCGCAACATGCGGGCTCAGCGCAGCCATATGATCGGGTATTCCTGGTTACCCACCTCCCCTGATCAAATCAACCAGATCCTGGATCAGTTCCTGTCCAGCATGGTACATGAAGCAGAGGCAGCAGGCTATCACCTGCTGCCTTTTCCATTCCGCGACGGGCATGTGGACGACTATCGGGAGCTGATCGACACGGGCCGCGTGGATGGTTTTGTGATTTCCAGTATCAATTTTGATGACCCTCGCATTTCCTTTTTAATGGAGAGGAAGTTCCCCTTTGTCGGCTTCGGGCGTTCGAATCCGGATTGGAATTTCCCCTATGTAGATGTGGACGGCACAGCAGGACTCAATATGGCGACCCGCCATCTCATCGAGAAGGGACACCGGATGATCGGCGCGCTGGCCTGGCCGGAGGATTCCCGGGTGGGGAATGATCGCGTTGCAGGTTTTTTTGAGGCAATGAGAACGGCTGGTATTGAAGTGCATCCCGAATGGATCGAGCGTGGGGAAGGAACCTTTGAATTTGGATATCAGGCAAGCCGTCGCTTATTGAGTTTGCCAAAGCAGGAACGACCAACGGCGCTTGTTGCAATGAGTGACACTATGGCGATTGGGGGTATTCATGCGGCTCGTGAGTACAACCTGGAAGTTGGGCGTGATATCGACATCATTGGTTTCGATGATGCGCCCATGTCGCAATACCTGTTTCCTGCGTTAACCACAGTACGCCAACCGATTCGCGATGCTGGTCGAAAATGTGTTGAAGTTCTGGTTTCGCTCATGAAAGGGGACGAGCTGGCCCAATCTCAAATCCTGCTCCCCCCAACTCTCATCATACGATCATCCGCATAGCAACAACGGGGTACAAGTTCTAAAAATCAATACGCATTCTACGCGGCAGGCATATTCATAAAGGAGGTGATCCCTTTCCCGATCTATTGATGTTCCTTTTTTCTTGAGTGCTGAACCTTGAAAGTCAATTATTCTAGAAGGAGAAAAGAAATGAAATCGCTTTCGAAAGTGTTTGCACTGCTTTGCGTTGGAGTGATGCTGTTGACGGCCTGTGGCGGTGCAACAGCAACTTCGGTACCCGCGACGCAGCCGCCGACCACGGCGGCAACGGAAGCACCGACCATGGCAGCCACAGAGGCGCCGACTCAGGCCACCGCCGGCGGCTGTCCGCTGCAGGTGGAGGACGGAGCCAAGATCACATTCTCCGGCTGGGGCGATGAAACCGAGCAGAAGATCTACCGGGACTCCATCGATCGCTTCACCGCTCTCTGCCCGGGTGTGACCGTCGATTACCAGCCGATCCCCGATAAATTCCAGGATAAGCTCAAGGCGCAGATGGCCGGCGGCACGGCACCGGATGTCTTCTATGTCGACGACCAGTTGATGAACGCTTTTGCACCCTCCGGCCAGTTGCTGGCATTGGACGATTACATGTCCAAGGCTGGTGTTTCGCGGAATGACTTTATCCCCGCCCTGTTGACGATCTTTACCAAGGACGGCAAGACCTATGGACTTCCCAAGGACTGGGGCACCCTTGGCCTGGTCTACCTGCCTGAAGCCTTCAAGGCTGCCGGCGTGGACGAGCCGACCGATTCCTGGACCTGGGATGATCTGCGCGCGGCCGCGAAGAAGATCTCGGATGCCGGAACCTACAAGGGCTTTTGCATGGGAGCCGACTGGGCCCGCTTTGCTCCGTTCGTCTTCTCGAACGGCGGCAGCTTTGCCAGCGCAGACAACAAGACGGCTACCCTGGATAGCCCCGAAGTGAAGCAGATGGCCCAGCTGGTTGCCGACATGTATAAGGAGGGCTCGCTGGTCAAGCCTGACGATGTGGGCGCAAGCTGGTGCGGTGAAGCCATCGGCAAGAAGCTGGTTGCCATGACCACCGAAGGCGGCTGGATGGTCAACTTTATGAAGCAGACCTACCCGGATGTGCAGTGGAAGGCAGTTCAGATCCCGAGCGGACCGAAGAACCGCGCCGATATCATCTTCACCAATGCCATCGGTGTGAACGCAGCCACCAAATATCCGAATGCTGCTGCGGCGCTTGCCCTTTACATCACCGGAAAAGAAAATCAGGGTGATATCGTCAAGACCGGCTTTGCCTACAGCACCCATCCCGACCAGGCGGACCTGGTCCAGGATCCCAATGATAAGGCGATCTCGAGCGGCGGCCTGCTCCCGGATACCAAGGTAGCCTTCTGGGGACCGAATACCGGCAAAGTCAACCAGGCCGTATCCGACGCTCTGAGCCGGATTTTCCTGGGCGACCAAACAGTTGATGAAGCACTCGCTCAGGCACAGAAGGAAGCCCAGGCGGCGCTGTCTGGTCAGTAATATTCCTTTAGATGTCCTCCCTCCCTTTAATAAGGGAGGGAGGCTTTATTCGTGTTCGATCGGTTCGTGAATGGAGGTACCGCCATGACGACAATCACAAGAAATGAAGCAAAACCGTTGCAGTCAGGCCGGATCCTGGCAGCAGTGATTACGTTTTTGCTGATCTTCATCGTGCTGATGGTGATCGCGCTCCTGAATGCGCCAACCATGGGTGGGCCAAAGGTCATGGCGTCTGCCAGCACTTATTTGCAGGAGGTCCGAAGAACAGCCCTGCCTTTCCTAGGTGCGGTGGCTGTTCTGGCAGTTGTCATCGGTTTGCTCTATGCCCGGGCGGTCTATCGGGTGTGGCCAAATCGCAGGCGCCGGCAGAACATGATCATGGCTTATCTGTTCCTGGCGCCCTATCTGCTCATCACGCTGACGTTCACGGTCGGTGTCATTTTGTTTGCGCTCTATATTTCATTTACGAGTTACGACATCTTTACCCCTCCCCAGTGGACCGGCCTGTCCAATTATGCAAAAGCGTTCCAGGGCTTTTATGACCCCACGCAGAAGGATTTCATCCAGTCCCTCTACAACGTATTTTGGTATTCCGCCATTGTCGTGACGGTACAAACCAGCCTGGCCATTTTGCTGGCGGTGCTGCTGAATACCCCGATGAAGTTCAAACAGTTTTTTCGCACCGTGTTTTATGCTCCCAGTGTGACCTCCTCCGTGGTCATCACGCTGATCTTCATGTGGATGTACCTGAAAACCGGCTACATCAATTATTTCCTAACCCAGCTTTTTGCAGCGATAGGAGTGCACTGGCAGAATGTCAATTGGCTGAATGATCCACGCGGCTTGATTCAATTGATCGTGGCCCCTTTTGGTATAAGGATTCCCTCAACCCAGTGGTACCTGCGGGGTCCCAGCATTACCTGGATGGCGGTCATGTTCCAGAATATCTTTACCACGGTGCCAACCTTTATGTTGATGTTCCTGGCTGCTTTGCAGGACATCCCTGCCACTGTTTATGAAGCGGCGGCCATCGATGGCGCCACCGGCTGGCAGCAGTTTCGCAGGATCACCCTGCCTCTCCTGCGTCCGATCATTTTACTTGTGGTCGTGCTGGGAACGATCGGCACCTTTCAGACGTTCGACCAGGTCTATCTGGCAACCAAGGGAGGACCCCTGGGTACCTCTCTGACGCCCGCCTACATCATTTTCAGAGAGGCGCTGGGATACCAGGGTCCTATCCAGATGGGATATGCCGCGGCACTGGCCTTTATCCTGGCCATATTGATCTTCTTCTTTTCCTACCTCCAACGCCGCTACATCTCGAATGAAACGCAGCTTTATTAGGAGGTCCCGATGGCTGTAAAAACGAAAACTCTCAAACAGGTTGGCACACAGCCGCGCCGGAAGCCCTTTTCCTACACACTGGGAAGGATCCTGCGCTATGTGCTTCTCATCGGGATTGGATTGATTCTGATCATGCCGTTCATTTTGACTGCCCTGGGCACATTCAAAGCCGACTCGGAGATTATTGCCTTTCCGCCCAAGTTCCTCCCCAGTCACTGGCATGTTGAAAATTGGGCGAAAGTGTGGTCCACTGATATTGGCAGCGGCGGGACCTTTCCACGCTGGCTCTTCAACACCGCCTTCCTCTCCATGGTTGTGGCAACCCTGGAAGTGATCTTCTGCTCGATGGCAGCCTATGCATTTGCACGGATCGAGTTCCCGGGTCGTGATTTCGTATTTGCCTTCATGCTCGGGACCTTGATGATCCCCGCCGCCGTAACCATGATTCCGGCCTACGTGCTGATGACAAAATTGCACCTCATCAATACCTTCTGGTCTTTGATCATCCCGGGTGCTGTCAATGCCGGCAGTATCTTCATTCTGACCCAGTTCTTTAAGGCCATTCCTAACGACCTGGAGGAAGCGGCCGTTATCGATGGCGCCAGTAACATGGAGATCTACCGGACCGTGATCCTGCCCCTGGCGCGGCCGGCATTGCTGACCGTTTTCATTCTTCAGTTCCAGGCGATGTGGAATAACTTTCTGCAGCCACTGCTGTATCTGAACACCCCGGACAAATATGTGCTCAATGTGGCATTGAGCATTTTCCAGCAGCAGTTCAAGGCCCAGTGGAACCTGACCCTGGTCGGCGCCATGGTCAATGCCATCCCGATCCTGATCCTGTTCTTTGTCTTCAGTAAATATTTTCAGGAAGGCGTAGCGTACACGGGTATCAAGGGTTAATTGGAAGAAGTGGTCCGGCAGGTGCGCATGGCATTCAGGATCCTTGGGATGGCATTTCGGGATGTCTGGCAGGAGCTGTGGACGATCCTGATCGTCCAACTGCTCTTCCTGCTTGGACAGCTCCTGATTATCCTGGGTCCGCCGGCAGCTGTGGCATTGTTCTTCTACGGCAACCGGATCGCCCATGACGAGATCGCCACCGAACGTGACTTTTTGAATGCCCTCCGTCAATATTGGAAGCCTGCCTGGCGCTGGGGCGGGCTGAACATCCTGGTCATTGGCCTGCTGGCCGGCGACTATTACCTGACAGGCAGATGGGCAGGCAATCCGGACCTTGTTTCCCTTCTGCAGGGACTCTACGTCGCTCTCCTGTTTTACTGGCTGTTGCTTCAAATCTTTGCGCTGCCATTTCTCTTTGAGCAGGAGCAGCCCTCGGTGGTGCAGGCCTTGCGGAACGCAATGATCTTCGTAAGGAAAAACCTGCTCCTTGTGATCGTGGTGGCCATCCTGCTGGCGCTCAGCCTTGCACTCGGGACGCTGGCCTTCATGCTGACGTTTGTCTTTGGATCTGCCCTGGTTGCTTTTGCCGGGAATCATGCAGTCCTCGAAACCTTGAAGGCTTCCTAAAATCCTCCATTTGGTAATTGGAAAAGCGATTCCTTTTATCGGAATGTATCACTATGTGGAAAATCACAGAAGAGACTTTTCTTCCAGAAAAACAGCACCATAAAGAAACGGTTTTTACGATTGGAAATGGCTATCTTTCGACGCGCGGCTCGTTCGAGGAGAGATATCCTGGTGAGATGCGCGCCACCTTTTTGCACGGTGTCTTTGACGATGTGCCGGTCGTATTCACAGAGCTGGTCAACGCTCCCGACTGGCTGGAGATGGAGATTCACCTGGATGGAGAGCGCTTCAGCCTGGCGGAGGGAGAGCTGCTTTCCTTCACACGTAGCGTTGACCTGCGCACGGCAACCCTGACGCGGGATCTGCGCTGGCGCAGCCCGCGCGGACGCGAGACGCATCTGCTCTTCGAGCGCTTCGCCAGCCTGGCCGAGGAGCA
>JBLMZU010000737.1:0-13131 GCA_050258995.1 Bacteroidota bacterium | reverse complement strand
GATAGTAATAGGAGCGGATCCGCGTATTTCCTGCAGCCGCTTCCAGGATCAGGAACTGGTCGCTGGCAGAGATGGCGAACGTGCGCGCTCCGCTGACGCGATACTTCGTCCATTCTCCGTTCGGCTCCTCCATCCCGCTCGCAGCGATGACGATGCCCGGTTCCGTGGTCCTGAGATTCACTTCGTAGTCGGCCGCGTCGTACACCAGGTGCTCACCCACATAGGACGGATCGTGCAGGATCCAGCCATTGATGTACGGTACGATGAAGGGATACCAGTCTGTCAGGTTGAGCTGGTCCACGTCGTAGCCGTAGGGGGCCGCTTTGAGCTTGGCTGGAATGTCGATGCGGAAGCGCATGCTGAGCGTCAACTGCTCGCCCGGGTTGATGGACCGCGGCAAATAAACCGTCAGCCACTGCCCGCCAAGATCGTAGTTGAGCTGGCTGCCATCCATGAGAATGTTTTCGAGCGAGAATCCATCCCTGAGATTGGGTTCCACGGCCATCACGATTTCATTGAGCGCTGTGCCGGTCTGGTTGGTGTAGCGGACCGTTTCGTCCGTTGCCAGCTGGTGATTGTAATAATCGAGCAGAGCGAACATGGTGTACTGCGTGTGCGCTGTGGTCGGAACGGAGGTGGGCGGCGGGAGTGGCGTTGCTGTAAATTCGAAGGTGGGCGGTGGCGTGTTGCTGGGTGGATGAGGGGTGAATGTATAGGCCAGGGTCGGCGTCGCGGTGCCCGGCACCAGCGGCTGGAAGGGTGTGGGCGTGGGAGATGCGTTCGGGTTTGGGGAGACGAACACAAGCGGGGAGGAGACCGTCTGTGCCAGCGGAGGGAATGAGCAGGCGAGGGAGATCAGGAGGATGCAAATGAGTGCCAGTCGAAGAGGATGCTTCATGAATATAGTCTCGGTAAATCTGCGGCTCGATCTCGACTTCGTCTGGCTGTTGCTCAGGTTCCGCTGGAAGCCAGGACTCTAGTAGGTATTCTGAAAATATTTCACCATCAGATCGGTGATATCGGCAGCCGTGTTCTCATGGAACACCCGGAAGAAATCTGCACCGGTGGCCCGCCGGCCCACGAATCGGGTGTAGTAGTCTCTCAGGAATTTAAAGAAGATCTCGTCGCCCACCTGTTTTCTCAGGTCCTCGAGGAAGCGCGCGCCGGTCAGGTAGACCTTGTCCCAGTAGGGCCGCTGGCCGCCTCCGTCGTAGATCGTTGTATCCACATAGCCCGCCTTCTGGAACTCGAAATAGCGGTAGCCCCACCACCAGTCCACCAGCTCTGGATAGACGGTTTCATAATAAATGCGCTCGCTGTAGGTGGCGAGTGCTTCGTCCAGCCAGGGCTCCATCGCCTGGTCGTTGCCCACACCGTCGAACCACCACTGGTGGGCGGTCTCATGGGCGGCGATGATGACGAGATAATTTTTGGGCGTGTTATCGTACAGGTTGAAGTAGTCGCGGCTGATGAAATACAGCCCCGAGTACTCCATGCCGTCGTTGAAATCGCCCTGCACGGCGGTCATCGTTTTATGGCGATAGGGACCGAATTTTTCCGAAAACGTATGCAGGGCCTCCACCGTGGTCTGGAGCATGGCTTCACCCGGGGCATCATACGCTCCAAAGTAATAGGCATAGACGGTGACATCGTCCACCTGCCGTGTCGCGACCTTGAAGTAATCGCTCATCGACAGGGCAAAGGTCCGCCCGCCTTCGAGGATGAACCGGCGTGGTTTCCCTGCTTTAGGCGTGCCGGTGCTGGAGGCATCCGCCTCGGCTCCTGAAGATGCGATCTGCGGATTCGCGCCATCGGTAAAGGTGACCGTCACGTCGAAATCCGCCATGTCATAGACCAGGTGCTCCCCATAGAACCAGGGGTTGTGCAAGATCCAGCCTTCGCCCGGCTGGTACGGCACGATCATTGGATACCAGTCCACAAAATTGACCTGCTTCTCCGAATAGCCGTAGATCTGCGGACGGACGTCATTGGATGCGTTGATATAGGCCTGCATGGGTGGCAGGATCAAGTTGTAATTCAGCTTGACCTCCGCCGTCCTGCCCGGCTCGAGAGGCTTTGGCAGAGGGATTTCAAGCCGCTGGCTGAGGTTGTCGATCTTGAAATCGGTGACATCCTGCCCGTCCACAGTAACAGATTTGAGACTGAAGCCGCCGCTCCATAAATTCGGTTCCACGGCCAGGACAAGGTTCGGCAGGGTTTCCCCCGTCCAGTTGGGGTAATTAATCGTCTGGTGCACAACCGCGGCCTTGGATGCGTAGTTCAGCTGCAGGTCGATTACATACTGCGGCCGTTCCAGGGAGGGTGACAGGGTGGGAGAGGGGAGCGGCGTTTCGATCGCAGTTGCCGCCTCCGTTGCCGCCGCTGTTGCAGAGGCGGGCAGGGTCCCGGTTGGAAGCGCCGGGGGATTTGGAACAGCAAGGGAAGAACAGGATGCAACAAAAAGAAAAATAAGAGGGAAGAGAAGCTTACGAGTTGTACGGCGTTGTGGCATGAGAATATTTTAACCGAAATGGGAATTCATCTGACCCCACATTTAACGTTAAGAACTGCCGCCAGGTTCCTGGAAAAAAAGAGGACAATAGGATCGAATTTGAAGCTCGTGCACTGGATGCGCCTGGGTCCTATGCACCCCTGAATCTTTTGGAGAAATAGGCGATCGCAAAAAATGCTGTCGCGGTCAGCACAATCGCCGCGCCGGAGGCGATGCTCAAATAATAGGAGAGATAGAGACCGATCACGCCCGACAGGGAGGCGAAGACGGCTGCCCATAACATCATGCTGGAAAGACGCTGGGTGATCAGGTAGGCCGTCGCGGCCGGTGTGACCAGCATGGCGACCATCAGCGCCACCCCCACCGTTTGCAGCGAGACCGCCACGGTGACTGCGATCAGGATCAGCAAAAGGTTGTTGAGCATCCCCACCGGGAGCCTCAGGGTCGCTGCCAGGATGGGATCGAAGGACAGGGTCATGAACTCCTTGTAGAAGGCAAAGATGATCAGCAGCACAAGCCCGCCGAAGATCAGGATCAGCCACAGGCTTTGCGTAGAGACACTGAGCACATCCCCGAACAGGAAATGACTCAGGTCCACGGCATAACTGCGCACCGTGGAGATCAGCGCGATGCCGAGCGCGAACATCCCGGCGAAGATGATGCCAATGGCGGTGTCCTCGCGGATCTGGGAACTCCTGCTGATTGCACCGATGGCCACAGCGGCAACAATTGCCGTCCCGAGCGCCCACCAGAAGAGTGAATCACGCGCACCACCGTTGATCAGGTATCCCAGCGCGATCCCCGGCAGGATGGTGTGTGCCAGGGCATCGCCAAAGAAGGCCATGCCGCGCAAAACCACGTAGGTGCCGACCACCGCGCAAACGATCCCGACCAGCACAGCCGCCAGGATGCCGCGCTGCATGAATTCGTAGGATAAAGGCTGCAGGAAAAAATTAGTGAGTGTGGCCATTTTCGTCCCCCTCATCACAGCAGTCGTCCACGGTCAGCACATCCTCTCCGCTGGATGAGCGCAGCCGGCCGCCATACGCCCGCAGGAGGTTTTCAGTTTGCAGAACTTTGTCAGGCGGTCCAAAAGCAACGATCTGGTGGTTCAGCAGCAGGATGCGATCGAAGTGACGGGCGGCCTGCTCCAGGTCGTGGGTGGCTACCATGACTGTGACGTTCTGACTGCGGAGGGTATCCAGGAGGTCGAGCAGACCCTCCTGGGCAGGTGTATCCAGGCCGGTCAGGGGCTCGTCCATCAGCATCAATTCCGCCTCCTGGGCCAGGGCGCGGGCGATGAACATGCGCTGCTGCTGGCCGCCCGAGAGCTGGCTGATCTGGCGTGAAGCCAGGTTCGACAGGTCGACTGTTTCCAGCGCGCGCTGGACATGCTCCCAATCCCTTTTGTGCGGCCAGTTGAGCGGACCCAGCTTGGCCGAACGCCCCATCATCACTACGTCGGCCACGCTGACCGGAAAGTTCCAGTCCACCTGGCTGCGCTGTGGGATGTAGGCAATGCAGACGTGCCGCCCGGGCTGTGAGCCAAAGATGGTCACTTCGCCGGATGTGGGGGACAGGACGCCCGATACAACTTTGAACAGCGTGCTCTTCCCGGCACCGTTCGGTCCGACGACGGCGATGCGCTCGCCCGGGTGAAGATGGAAGGTGATATCCTGCAGCGCCTGCCGCCCGTTATAACGGACGCTCACCTTGCGGACGTCGAGGATGGGCTGGTTGGTCTCGTGGTGGGAATGTGGGTACATAACTTTACTTTAATGCGTTCACGATTTGTGTGACGTCGTCCTTCATCATATCAATATAGGTGGCCGCGGGTGGACCGTCCGTCAGGGATTCGAGATGCAGGCCAGTGATCACTTTGACGCCTGTCTCCTGGGCGATCTGTCTGGCAAAGGTATCGTTATCCGCGGCGTCCAGAAAGATCGCCGGCGCGCCGCTGGAGCGGACTTCGTCGATCAAGGTGGCCAGCTGCTGGGCGGAAGGAGATGCATCCGAGCTGAAGCTCCTGAGCACCGTGCCGGACACGGTAAATCCATAACGGCTTGCGAAATATCCGAGCGCTTCGTGGTTTGTGATGAGCAGGCGCTTCTCCGGGGGAATTTGCCTGACCTGCTCCTGGATCCAGGAGTCAAGTGATTGTAGCTGGGAGATATAGCTCTCAGCATTGGATTTGTAAACCGCTTCGCCTGCAGGATCCAGGCGGGTAAGCGCAGCCCGGATGTTCTCCACATAGACGATCATGTTATTGGGATCCATCCACATATGAGGATCCACCGCGCCCGCCTCTTCCTGGGGATGGACGCCGGCCGAGGCCTCGACGACCGTTGTCCTCCCCCCGGCGTTGCCGAGCAGGGACTTCAGGAATTGCTCGTATCCCGCGCCGTTGACGACGATCAATTTGCTGTCCGAAACTTTTGCGGCATCCCGAGGGGTAGGCTGGTAGGAATGCGGGTCGGAGCCGGTCGGCAGGAGCGACTCCACCTGGAGGCGATCCCCGGCAATGTTGCGCGCGACATCCGCCAGGATGGGGGTGGACGTCAGGATAACGGGAGATGCCTTCCCTGTGTCCGAGGCGGGAATTCCTCCACACGAGGAAAGAACGATGGCGAGGAGAACGAGGAGCAGCGAACGACGGATCATGCCTGTCCTTTTCTGCAGTTGGGACACAGCCCAAACAACTGGAGCCAGTGCTCGGTGATCTGGTATCCGGTTCTGCGGGCAATGGACCGGATCAGGGTTTCAAGGTCGTCGCCCTCGAAGAGCGCCGCCTGGCCGCACTGTCTGCATAGGAGCAGGTGCTGGTGTCCGCTGGGTGCCGGAATGAATGCCTGGCAGCCCTGCGGCTGGTGCACGCGCTGGATCAGGCCCTGGCCCTCGAGCGCCTCCAGCGTGCGATAGACCGTCACCAGTCCCAGCGCGGGATGGGTGGCACGGGCCTCATCATAGATCTCGATGGGCGTAATGGCATGCCTGCTTTCTGCCATGATCTCGACCACGGCCCGGCGCGCTTCGGTCAGGCGATAGCCCTGTTCATTCAGCTGGACAAGCCAGGGATGTTCACTCATATGCCTTCCTGATATTGAAAATCATTTTCAATTGCGATTATACAAAAATCCCCCATTCTGTCAAATCTGTAGCGCGTGATCCGTCGCGTTCTACAATTCTAGCTGCGCCAGATCAGGGTGTGATACACAACCGATGCCGCGACCAGGAACGCAATTGCGATGCCAGTGATTTTCCCGATCGGCTTTCGTTCCTCTTCCGGTTTCTGAAGCTGGCCGGCGTTGAGCCTGGCACCCACCGCAGCAGTGGCGGGAATGGCCGCACAAAAGATGCACATGTAAATCTCCTCTTACTAGAACCTTGTGAAGGTGGACGGCGATCAACCGTCTGTTGTTTGATAAGGCCTTCACGGGATTCCTGTCATTGATCCAATTCATTTGCTTCCCCGGGCAGCACTTCCTTTTTGAACAGAAAGTACGCACCGGTGAAGTCAAAATCCTGCCTGCCAGCCATGATATTCCGTCGGCTGGGCAGCATATCGACGATCTCCCAGCCCTCAAACCCATGCTCCTCCAGGGCGGGAACTTCATATCCTTCCCCGAAGGCGCCCTCATTCGCCAGCGCGCTGGCTGGAATATAGACCATCTTATAACGGAAGACCTTACCGCCACTCTGCAGTCGCTTCCTTGCCACGAGCAACCGAGCCTCATGGCGTCGTTTCTGCTCGGCTTCGATCTCGAGCCGCAGCCCGCAAGCAGCAGGGCCATCGATGATTTCCCGTGCTGCTTCTGCCAGCTCCTCATCCTCGCTTTGGGTGGATGCCATCAAAAACTGATAGCCGCGCCGGTCCCCGAGCTTGACCAGCCCTTCGGCTGCATCGAGCTGGTTGATCCATTCACCCTCCTCGGTCATGATCTCATACAGGGAGTCTGTATCCCGCATGGCAACCAGTTGGTCAATATCAGCTTTCATCTTGCCTCCATGGAAAACCTCCCAGAATACCGATTTACCACTGACGATCCCACATTATTGCTCGACCGGGTATCCGCTGGCGCGCCATTCGTTCAGCCCGCCCTGCATGCTGGTGACCTGCTGAAAGCCGGCCTTGAGCAGAATATCCCGTCCCTGTTGGGAGCGGTTCCCGGAGCGGCAGACGACCACGATCTCCTTGTCGCGCGGCAGCTCGTTCAGCCGGGAGGGAAGCTGATCCAGGGGAATGAGCGTGGTATTGGGCGCGTGGAAATCGTTCCACTCCTCCTGCGTGCGGACATCCAACAGGAAAGCCCCACTTTGGTACTTGGCATAGGCTTCACTGACGCTGCTCTCCGGCGGCAGTCCGGCAGCGGTATGATTCCTGCCGGCCCTGTTGTTGCCCCCCAGCGCAAGAAGGACGATCACCAGGGCAACGACAGCCAGCACGACAATCTGGGACTTCGGCGTACGGAAGGCCGAGGTCAGCCCGTTGCCCTGGCGGGTATGAGGAGTGCGGCGGTAACGACGATAATGGCCTTGCTGGTTTCGACGGGACATGTCTCTCCAGGGTCTTATTTGTGGAAAGAGGCGATCGCACTGTCCATGTCTTTATAGACCTTGAAGAACAGTTTCAAGCCCGCTGCCTCGATCGTCTTTTCGACCTCCGGCTGCGGATTGAGAAGCTTGACATGCTTGCGCGCGTTGCTGCTGTGCGTGAAGTCGGGGTTGGCATCCTGCTGCACTTTTTGCGGGACACCGCTGTACAACAGAGCGATCTTGTGGATGGCGGCCAGACCTGTGCTGCTGATACTGTTCACTTCGCTAAGATCGATGATCAGGTTGCGGGCCGGGTTCAAATAGAGCTCCTGGGCCTTGTCCGAGATCTGGATAAAATTTGATGCATTGATATCGCCCTTTGGGCGCATAATGGCGATCGGTTCATCTGCCTGATGGATTTGCACATCAATTTCCATGTTTACCTCTTCATCCATATTCTAACGGAAATCGAGTTCCTCGGAATGGTGGTTGTGCTCCGACACCCTGGCCGTCAACAAATTCTGTTTAAATTAAAAACCCTGCCTCAGGCCGCGCCAAAGGTCCAGGCTTTCACAATGAGACTTGTTCAATTAAATGAAAAAAGCGACGCAGGGAACGCGCCGCTCATCCGTCTAAAATGACTTTACTGCTTCATCGAGATCGGTGAAGATCTGGAACACATTCCCGAAGCCGACCATATCCAGCACGTTCCGGACATCCTCGCGTGGGTTCAGCAGCTTGATATGGGTTTGCAGGCCGGCCGTGCTGGTGCGTCCCATTGAGCGGTAGGCGGACCAGCCCGATTCTGGGTCTGGAAGCTCCTCTCCCTTTACCAGCAGTGCGATACTATGGATGGCCACCAGGCCGGCGCTGCTGATATAGGTGAGATCAGAAAGATCGAGGAGAAAATCACGCGCCCCCCCAGCATATAAATCCTTGGCTTTATTGATCAAATCCTGATAGGTTTGACCGTCAAGCTGGCCGTCGACTTTTACGACTGTAATCGGAACATTCCCTTGCTTTTGTGAAACAGAAATATCCATAGCTCCTCCACGAAAATTGATCACTACTATTATATACCGTCTTTTCTCTCCAGGCGTGCCAGGCGATGGGTAATTTCCTTCATCCAGAACTTCCATTCATAAGCGGGCAGGTTCCCGTGCTCCACATGCTCCAGGGCGGAGCGGGTCCATTGGAGGGCGGACTTCACATCCCGGCGTTTGTGCTCATAATATTTTGCGATTTCGATATGGGCATAGATATGCCCCTCCTCGGCGGCCTTTTCCCACAGGCGGACCGCCTCCTCGAAATCGCCGCGTCTCTTTTGTAGGATGGACAGACGCTTTACCGCCAGTCCAAAATCGGATTCCGTGATTTCACACTGGAGTCCCCGCTCGAATAGGCGCGCTGCCTCATCCCATAAGCCTAGGTCTTCGAACAGCTTGCCAAGGGCAATGAAGTCCAGCCCATGTTCTACGGGGCCATCGTAGGGACGGGTGATCATCTCATTCATATGCGTGAGCAGCGCTGCCATGGCCACCACATCCATGGCGTTGTGATAGAAAATACCTGCCAGCGGACGCGCATCCCGGGTGCGCAAATAATCGAAATAGAGATAGGGAATTTCGTAGCCAGGCACTTCCTCACTGGTCCGGTGCAGGCCCAGGACGTGGGCCTCCAGGTACTTCAGCGCCCGCGATTCAAGCCGGTCCCGCCACAGACGACGGGCCAGGGGCAGCAGATCAAGATGTGAAAAACCCTTGTAAGGAATGGGAATCCGGTGAATCGTATAGCGCGTCGTGAGCAATGGAATGTCAAAGGCCTTGCCATTGAATGTGACCAGGCACTCGGCGGACGCCAGGAAGTTTGCCAGTCCTTCCAGCAGCGCGGGCTCCTCGGCAGGATCGCGCATGAAGTACTGTCGCAAAACGAACTGCCCATCGATAAAGCGGGCAACGCCAACAAGGAAGGCATACGTGCCTGTGCCGCCTGTCAGGCCGGAAGTCTCGGTATCGAGAAAGGCGAAGGAGGAGAGCGGAAGATCGGCGATACGCGGGTCATTCGCCCAGTGTGAGATCAATGATAGTGGTTGGGAACACAGTATGGGTGCGGAGCCGTGCAGATAATCCATTCCATAGCGCTGCTCTACCGCAAACACCTCGCCAAGCCGGGTGGGGAGGAAGGAGCCGTCCAGGACGGAATCGATCTCATGCCGCTCTGCAGGTTTCGGCAGTGGAAGATCCGCTGCCCGTTTGAATAAATTGAGTTTATCCGTTATGGATGGTTTTTGTGGGGTAGCCATTAAAAAGGTCCAACCCAGTGATTATAACCAAATAAAAGAAAACGAGCCCGCCATATGACCGGCGAGCTCGTGGGTGGAGATTGGTCAATTCTACTGATACTTCTTGTTTCCTGGCCGGTCGAGACTGAGATGATCTGACATCGGTATCGCAACGACAAACAGGCGTCCCCAACTGGAATTCCCGTAGGCTTCGATACAGGTCTGGAAAGTGACGTGACGGTTTCCCAGGTAGGCACGTTCGAACACCTGCTGAGCTGTCAGGATCTCATCACTTTTCACCATATTGCGGAAGGAACTATACGGGCTGTTCGGCTGCAGTGCCTGGTAGCGAAATACATCCGTCACCACAAAAGATTCGATTTTGCCGTCACCATAGACCAGACGCACCTGCTGGCCGGTGAGAAGGCCCGTGAAGAGTTTGCCGGCGAGATCGTTATGTGCGAGCAGGCCGATATTTCCGTACTGGGCTGCCATGCCGAATTGCGTGATCTCACCGTCGTTTCTTGAGACGAAGGCCGGGCTGCCGTCAGGCTGCTGGATGATCGGTAGAGCAAACAGATTGTCGACATATACACCCCGAAGTATCTTCGCGTCGCCGTTCTGGACCGATCTGGAAAAGTCTGCCAGTGTGGGCAAAGCATCGATCGTGCCGAGGGCATAGGTCGGAACGGGGCGATAGAAAAGCGAAGCAAAGATTGCCAGAAGAAGAGATGCGCTTCGTGTAGTTCGTCTGGTGGTGGTGCTGAGCGTCATTGTTATCCTCGCTGATAAAGGCGCTCAAGCAGGCACAGGGACCGAAGATTATATTTTCGGCGGCCTGGCTATCGTAGCCACACTCCCGGTGCGGCGGTAGACCCGCGGCTTTGCGTCCCTGCCTTTCAGCAGGTTTGCCTTTATCGAACATTTTGATTGGAAGGTACAAAAAAGCGAGCCTGGATTTATGCAGGCTCGCCGGAAAATCAGATTATGGTTTCGGCGGCCTGGCTGTCGTGGCCGCATGTGGAGAGCGACCGTAGACCCGTGGCTTTGCGTCCCCGCCTTTCGACGGGTTTGCCTTTTCGGTTTCACTGGGACTATTATAACGAGATATGGTGAATTTTAGCTTTACATTTTAGCAATATGACTTTACAAAAATGTACTGTCTAGGGGAAGTTCACAGGGCTGGCCGGCTGGAATCCGAGGTCAGTTGGGGCGGGTTCGGCAATGATGAACAGACGTCCCCAACTGGAGTTGCCGTCTGATGAGATGCAGGTCTGCAGGGTGACATGGTGTCCCCCCTGGTAGGCGCGGTCAAACATCTGCTCGACCGTGAGAATTTCGCTTTCATCATCCAGGTTTTGGAATGAGCTGTATGGACTTTTGGGATCCAAAGCCTTGTAGCGCAGAATTTCCTCGACGATGAATTTTTCGGTCCTGCCATCACTATATACCAGGTGAATTTCCTGCCCAATGCGCAGGTTGGAGAAGGATCTGCCGGAAAGATAGTTGTGCGCCAGTAGGCCGATATTTCCGTACTGGCTGGCGGAGGCAAACTGTGTTACTTCGCCATCGTTTTTCGAAACAAAGTTGGTGTTTCCCGGGGGCTGCTGGACCACCGGGAATTCACTTCCATCCGGTATGGAAACGTCGACCAAAACAGCATTTGAACTGGGGGGAACGTCATTCTGGATGGGCTGGGGAGCGGGCTTGAAACTGACTGACCGGGCGCCAACATTTCCGACGGAGACAGAAGCCGGACCCGCCGGAAAGAACCAGTGGGAAAGTCCAAGTGCCAGGATGCTGACAGACAGGATGGAAAGGCTTATTTGACCTTTGAGCGCCATTGAAATCTCCATGTTGATCAAAATGCTCAAACAAGCGTGAGCACTTTGCAATGAATTCTGCGATGAACCAGCTTAAGACGGGATTCAATTGTGCAGATAACCGGCGGAGATTATAGAACTTAATGCGGCTCCAAACATTTATTATGAGAGCAACGTAGGGGAATCGTAGACACATTGTCAATCAAGCGTGAGCTATAAAATGACTTTTTTGGCGCAGGAAAGAGGGGAAATCACTTCGTCTTATTTGTATCCGATGAGTATGCTACACTTGCTCATTCTTAAGATGAGCGAAACCCTTCCAAAAAAACGGCTTCCAGCGTGGATAAAGCTTCTTTATGGCTCAGGCGACTGGGGGATCTCCAGTGGGGGGATGATGCGCTCGATCTTTTACGCGATTTACATGACCGACGTGGTGGGGCTCAATCCTCGCCTGGCGTCGTATGGTGCGCTGGCAGCCATCGCCTGGGACGCGATCAACGATCCGATCGTGGGGATCCTGAGTGACCATCTTCACACACGCTGGGGGCGGCGGCGCCCCTTCCTGTTGTGGTTTGCCATCCCGTTCGGATTGAGCTATGTCATAACGTGGACTGCGCCAACCTGGGACAATCAGGTGGCGCTTTTGATTTATGTGACGCTGGCCTTTATGATCGCGGATACGCTGCAAACTCTCATCGCGGTGCCGTTCATGTCCCTGACGCCTGAGCTGACCAGCGACTACGATGAGCGCACCACGCTTACGAGCTACCGCTCCTTCTTCCAGCTTTTGGGAGCAATGACCGTTGTGATCGCTGCACCCATGATCGTGAATGGCGTCGTTGCTGCGGGCGGCTCCCAACAGCAGGGATTTATGCTGGTCGGCGCGATCTTTGGCCTGGTTGGCGCCATCCCGCTGCTCCTGCTGGGGATCTTCGTACGCGAAAAGACCTCACCCGAACAAACGGAGCCCCTGCCATTTGGGGCTACTCTTCGGGCGGTCTGGAAAAATATACCCTTTCGCTATGCGGTTGGGATGCACATGCTCAACTGGTCCGCCGTGGATATGCTGGCGGTCGCCTTTCCGTTCTTCTTAATTTACTGGGTCGCGCAGGGGAATATGCTTGCAACCGTGAATGTCCTTGGAGTCAGCCTGGCCTACGAGTCGGCGTTCTTCGGTGTGCTGATGCTGGTCTGTATCGTGTTCATTCCCTTCTGGTTGTGGATGGCGCGCTGGCGGAACAAGCGGGAAGCCTATATGCTGGGGATGATCTTCTGGGTGGTGGTCCAGCTGTTGATCTTTACCATTCGGCCTGGGAATGTGAATTATCTTCTTGTGATTGCTGCCCTGGCCGGAATCGGTGTCTCTTCGGCATATACCCTGCCTGATGCCATCTTTGCAGATGTGATCGAATGGGACGAGCTGAGGACGCGCCGGCGGCAGGAGGGGATCTTTTACGGAATGCGCACCCTGATTCGGAAACTCACCGGGGCGCTGGTGATTTTTACTGCCTTGCAGCTCATGGGCAGGTCAGGTTATACCTCGCCGCCCGAAGGCGCGCTCCAGTTCTCGCAGAGCGATTCCACCCTGTACATGATCCGCATCCTTATTTCCCCGCTCAGCGCCAGCCTCGTTTGCGGCGCAATCCTCCTGGCCTGGAGATTCCCGCTCACGCGCGAAAAGTATACAAGGATTCAGAAGCTGCTGGAACTTCGAAGAGCGCGTCCGGCAGAGTAGCTTTATGGCTTTACCGTCACTTGGATGATCGCCGTATCCACCGTCTCATCACTTTTGATCACCTGTAATTGCACGGCGTACAGCCCGTTCAGGCCTTTGGTGTCCCACGTGGCGAGCAGACCTTTGGTTACCGGTGCGCTTCCCTCCCCCACCTGGATCCACTCCTGCGGGTTGAGTCCCTGGCCTACCAGCACACGGTAGGATGCAAAATTATCGCCGGCCGCGGTGCCCTTGATTTGTACTTCTC
>JBLMZU010000736.1:0-18754 GCA_050258995.1 Bacteroidota bacterium | reverse complement strand
CACGGTATTCGCAGATTCCACAGCGGCCCTTGATCCTGTCAGGCGTGCGCAGGTCGGTGAAGAGCTGGGAGTGGCGATAGACTTCCACGATATCATCCGTGCGGACGTTGCCTGCCGTGATCGGTAAAAATCCCGAAGGCTGGATGTCGCCAACGTGCGAAATAAACAGGAAGCCGTTGCCATCGTTGACGCCGCGCGTCGGGCGGTTGAGACCATCTGCGTACTGAAAGCCTGCGCCCTGGAAAGTGACCGGTTTATCCGCCCCCTGCTCGGCACGTTTGCGCTCGATCGCCACCCGGCGATACATCGGCGCGGCCGTGGACTTGATGTCAAACGGCGCATTCTTCGACAGATCATACAGCCAGTGGAAGACACGCTCGTGTTCCTCGGCTGAAAGCATGTTCTCTCCCGGGGCACGACCCGTGGGGACCAGGAAGAACAACGACCACTGCACAGCACCAACCTCTTGCAGGAAGGGGATCATTTCATCGAGGATATCCACATTGTGTTTGGCAACCGTTGTATTCACCTGCACGCTGATGCCGACCGACTGGGCGCGGCGCAGAATATCCATGGTCCGCTGCCAGGAGCCCTTTACCTGGCGGAAACTGTCGTGGATATCCGGGCGGGGTGCGTCCAGTGAAAGGGCAATGCGGCGGATACCGGCATCTCTCGCTTTTTCAAGACGCGCCGTGGTGGGCAAGGCAGTGGCCGTCGGAGTTAAGGAGCAGCGCAATCCTTTTTGTGTGGCATAGGCAATCATCTCATACAGATCCCTGCGCATCATCGGGTCGCCGCCGGTAAAGATCAAAATGGGCGAGCCAAAATCCGCCAGGCGGTCGATCAGACGTAAAGCTTCTTCTGTGTTCAATTCGTTCGGATCCGGCGTGTGCATGGCGTCCGCCCGGCAGTGGACACAGGCATAGGCACAGGCACGCGTCACCTCCCAGGCGATCGTAAAGGGAGCCTGGTTGAAATCCGCCACACCCATATGGGCGTTGTGCAGGGCACGCTCGGAAGCAGCACGTTCGGTGAGGTTTGATGTTGTCATTCTTGTCTCCGTTAAAACATTTTTAAAGGTGGAAGGCAGCAGGTTTAAGCGTTCCACCTTCTAACCTGCCAGCCATCTTGCGGCATCCACGGCGTGATAGGTAATGATGATGTCCGCACCGGCGCGCTTGATCGAGGTCAATGTCTCGAGTGTGACCTTCGCTTCGTCCACCCAGCCGTTGGCCGCGGCGGCTTTGATCATGGAATACTCGCCGCTGACGTTATAGGCGACCATCGGCAGCTCGGGGAAGGCATCCTTGACGACGCGGATCACATCCAGGTAGGCCAGCGCGGGCTTGACCATCAGCATGTCGGCGCCTTCTTCCACATCGATGGAGGCTTCATGCAGTGCTTCGCGCACATTTCCCGGATCCATCTGGTGGGACTTTCGGTCGCCAAATTTTGGCGCACCCTCGGCAGCTTCGCGGAACGGGCCGTAAAATGACGATGCATATTTCACCGCATAGGACAGGATCGGAAGGTTTTCATAACCTGTGGCATCCAGGCCTTCGCGGATGGCGGACACCATTCCATCCATCATCCCGCTGGGGGCCACAATATCCGCTCCGCACTCGGCATGTGAGATGGCCACCTTTGCCAGCACATCCAGCGTCTCATCGTTGAGCACATATCCTTCCGGGTAGCCGGCGTGGAAGTGCTCGCCAGTATTCAGAATTCCGCAATGTCCATGATCGGTGTATTCACACAGACAGACATCAGTCACGACCACCATCTCCGGGATTTCCTTCTTAATAGCGCGGATCGCCTGCTGGACGATTCCATGATCCGCGAAGTTTTCCAATCCAATCGAGTCCTTCTCCGCCGGGATCCCAAACAGGATCACCGCGGGCACACCGGACTTTGCGGCGGCTTCCGTCTCACGGACTGCATCCTCGACCGAAAGCTGGTAGACACCCGGCATCGAGCGGATCTCGCTGCGACCTGCGCCATGCCGCACGAACAGAGGATAGATGAAGTCGCGCGCATTGATCTCGGTCTCGCGTACCATCGCACGGATCGCCGGGGTGGTGCGCAGACGACGAGGACGATTTACGAATTTTGATGTGCGATTTTCGATTGTTGATTGGCGATTTTCAACGTGAAGAAGGGTCATGAGATCTCCATTTGATTCAGGACCGTCACCAGGCCATCCGTGGTGTATTCCTTTGCAACCATCAGATGGGGCAGGCCCACCTCCTTGGCAGCTCGTTCAGTAATCGGTCCAATACAGGCAAAAAGCGGATTGTTCGGCAGGTTCCGTGGATCCAGGCCGTTCTTTTCTGCAATGGCGACAAAGTTCTCCACTGTGGAAGGGCTGGTCAAGGTGATGACATCCACACCGGAACGAAGCGCTGCCAGGCCAGCGGGATCCGGCTGGGAAGGCAGGGTTTTGTAGACAGTAATCTCATGTGGGATACCGCCGGCCTTAAAGATTGCCTCAGGCAGTGCTTTGCGGGCGATCTCAGCACGTGGCAGAAGCACCCACTTCCCGATCAGGTCGCCCAGCCCGGGCAGGATCGCTTCTGCTACGTATTCCTCGGGAACAAAATCCGCGTCAATCCCATGTGCCTTCAGGCTGCTGGCCGTTTTGGGTCCGATGGCAGCAAACCTCGTCCCGATCCCCTCTGCAAAAATAAGGCGGGAATAATTACCAAATACAACTTCAACGGCATTGACGGATGTGAACACGATCCACTCATAGCAGCTCAGCTTGGAGAGTGCCCGTTCTAGCCCAATGTTGTTTTCGACAGGCTTGATCTCGATGACCGGAAAATATATGGGCTCAAAGCCTGCCCCGCGCAGTTTAGTGGCAAACTCATCGGCCTGGGCGCGCGGCCGGGTGACCAGGATGCGCTTCATGCCGACACCTCCGTCCTCAGGATCTCATCGGCCCCCTGTGCAATGGCCCGCTGGGCAAGCTCATTTCCAAGGAGCTCGGGATCCCTGCCAGTGCGGCTCACATGGATGGCCTTTTTTCCATCCTCTGCAATGACCAGTCCGGTCAGCGAAATCACCTGCGATCTCTGTTCCTTCGGCAGGCCCATTGGGGCGCTTTCTATTTTTGCATATGCGGCCACCGGTACCGAGCACCCGCCGCCAAGCCCGCTCAGGAAGGCGCGTTCGGCCGTGACAGCCATTCGTGTGTATGGATCCTCCAGCGCAGCGAGCAGGTCAAGCGTCTCCTGGTCATCCGTGCGGCATTGAACGGCCAGCGCGCCCTGCCCGGGGGCGGGAAGCATGAGGTCCAGGGACAGCCATTGGGTCACATGATGCTCCAAGCCCAGGCGGGTCAGTCCTGCGCCCGCAAGGAGGATCGCATCGTACTGGCCCTCCAGGGCTTTTCGGACGCGGGTATCCACATTGCCGCGCAAGGACGTCGTGTGAACGTCCGGCCGTGCCGATAGAATCTGGGCAGCGCGGCGCAGGCTCGAAGTCCCGACCGAAGCGTCGCCGGGAAGCGTGGCAAGGGTGTACCCATTTTTGGAGATCAATGCGTCCCGTACTTCAGCGCGGGCGGGGATGCATCCAATCGTCAATCCAGCCGGGTTTTCAACCGGTAGATCCTTCAGGGAATGGACGGCACAATGGACCGCACCGGAAAGCAATTCCGTTTCGAGTTCCTGCGTAAACAGTCCTTTGCCGCCAATTTCAGGAAGCGGTTTATCGAGGATCTTATCGCCCTGGGTGGTAATCACATTTTCTTCGCATTCGAGATCAGGATACATATCTTTCAGTGCAGCGATCACCCACTGGGTCTGCCAGCGGGCGAGGGCGGAGGGACGGGTTGCAAAAATGAGTTTCATGGTTAATCATCAGCTGCAGTAGAGGTTGGACGAGGTCCCTCATTGGAGAGGTTAAAAAGCGTGCGGGCGATCGCTGCATACTCGGATGCATTTGGTGAGGCTGCTTCCGCCCGCAGGCGGTTGGTGGGCGCATGCAATAACTTCTTGACCAGCGCCTGGGTCATGGCCTCAATATGATTGCGCTCCGCCTCAGTGAGGTCGGGCAGGCGGCGCAGGGTCTTCTCGAGTTCGGCCTGCCGGATCGTTTCCGCTGTCTGGCGGATATCGGCGATCAAGGGCAGCATGTCCAGGGATCTCCAGTATTCCCCAAATTGCTCCAGTTCTTCTTCCAGGATATTCCTCACTTGTGGCACTTCGGCCATGCGCTCGGCCAGGGAATGCTCGAGGCGGGCATTCAGATTGTCCATGTCATACAGGGCCACATGAGGCAGATCAGCGACATCCGGGTCGATATCCCGAGGCACGGCAATGTCGATCAAGACCAATGGGCGCGCCGGCCGACCCTGCATGATCTTTTGTACCATTTGGGATGAGATCAGCGTATGCGGCGCACCTGTGGAGGAGATCAGAATGTCGGCGGACTCAAGAGCAGCGTACAGGTTTTCAAAGGTCGCTGCCTGCGCACCCCAGCGCCGGACCAGATCCTGGGCACGTTCCAGGGTCCGGTTGACCACCAGGATTTTCTGGGCGCCGCGCTTGCGCAGTGCCTCCACTGCCAGCTCTGCCATCTCGCCCGCGCCCAGGATGGCGATCTGTGCTTCGGAAATCTTATGAACTGCGTGTTCAGACAGGGAGGCAGCCAGCGACGATACAGAGGCCGGGTTGCGGCTAATGGCCGTCTCGGTACGCGTCCGTTTCCCGGCGTGGATGGCAGCCTGGAAGAGGCGGTTCAGGACGGAGCCGGCCGTGCTTTGTCCACGCCCCAGTTCGAGTGCACGCGTCACCTGCCCCAGGATCTGTGGCTCACCAATGACCAGGGAATCGAGCCCGGCCGCGACTTCGAACAGGTGACGGACAGCATCCAGGTTCTGAAAGCGATACAGGTGCAGGCTGAACTGTTCCACCGGCACCCCGCTGATATCCGACAAAAAAGACTCCAGCCCGGCGAATGCCAGTTGGTTGGAGGCAGCATACAATTCCACACGGTTGCAGGTGGAAAGAATGACCAGTTCAGCAAGAGGCGAATCAACATGTCCGCATGCCAGGCGTGAAAGGGCAATGCGGACAGTGTTTTCATCAAGCGCCAGTTTCTCGCGCAGGTTGAGTGGAGCAGTGGTGTGGTTGAGTCCGAGGCAGAGAATATACATTTGAATGTTCTTCTTAGAAGATATTTACAACTATAGAGCCTGCCCTCTTCATTCACCAGAGTATTTTATAAAGTTTTCGTTTAGGATTGAATAAGAGTCTCCGGATAAATTCTACAGTTTAAGTCTGAGAAATGGAGATTTGTGGCATTTGTCACGATCGCCTGGACAAATGTCATCGCCATCATAAGCAATGCTCTCATCTGCCAAACGAAACCAATTTTCCTTGTTAAAAACATCGACCCCGCTTTCTAATCTGCGGGGTCAATGTTTTCTCTCGTCAATATTATTTCTCAAGCCAGACCATGAAGCCAACACCTTTGACATCGATTCTACAGGTACCGAATGGAGTTTGTGCAACCATCGCCTTCATCTGATTAAGGCTGTATGCATTTTTGATCAGCATGTGATCGAAGGTCCACTTCACAAAGAATCGATTTAATGGATCGAGCCCCATGCCATGGATCTCATGCTCAATATCCGCGGCGGATGCATCCCGGCGCATATCGGCGATGACTGCAATACCACCCGGCTTCAATACACGGTACATTTCGCTGATGGCCTTTACCGGCTCGGAAAAGTTCTTGAACGCTGCCTGGCAAAATATGAAATCGAAGGTGCCATCCTCGAACGGCATGGCGGAGGCATTTCCCTCACGAAAATCGATCTCCAGCCCGGCTTCCCTGGCATTCCCGCGGGCGATCTCCACGAAGGATTTGCTGATATCAAGGCCTGTGATCTGAAAGCTGCCCAGTTTTGCCAGCTCGATGCAGAAGTATCCAGGGCCGGGGGCGATTTCCAGCACACAGCCATTGGCCGGAATCTTTTTCACAAGAAATTCCGCCATCAACTTGTGCCGGTTGATATCCTTCAAGGTCGTCTTTGCATACCAACTGGCGATCACGCCTTCCATGGGAAGGCCTTTATAAGCTTTGGTCGTTGTCATAGGATTCCTTTCGTTTTATTCATTTGGCTTTTATAAATCCATCGATTACACAAAGAATCGCCTTAGTTCTGCTGCCACAACTTCAGGCTGGCCGGATCTATTTGTGCTGCTAAGATCACTAGAACCGCCATGATCCAGTCCGGGGAATTCAATGCGCTGCACATGAGGCAGTGTTCTTGCCAGGGCATCGAGGGCAATTTTTAACCAGGCAGGGCTTTTATTCCCGCCAAGCAACAATACATCTGGTTGGACAGATCCAAACCTTTTCTGCATTTCCGCCATTTCCGCAACCAGCTGGAAATCATAGTGCAGTGTTGGTGCGAGGGACCGCATTGTGGTATCGCCGGCGCCAGCTTTCTTTTCCTCCTGTTTCATTGTCAGCGCAGTGAGAGATTCGAGCAGCCAGCGAGGAATTGCGTTGAATATGGGCGGGCCCAGCTGAGCGCCCTTCATGCCGCTGACCAATGCAGCGGCTGTTTTACCCTGGCTGATTTCCTGGTCGTAGCGAGTCAAGAACCCGATCGAGGCAGAGCCGTTCACGATCAAGGCGGGTTCGTATACGGCGACCTTGTTCACAGAAGGCAGGTCGAGCGCGGCCTGGAGACAGATCAATCCTCCGGCGCTCACGCCAAAGATATTACGAGCACCTGTCCTGTCCAGCAGCGCCCCCAGATCCTCGATTTCCTTTTGCATACTGTATTCGTTTACAAAAGGAACCCCAAGCTGATGACCACGGCGTTCCGGCAGGTAAATTGTAAAAGCATCGGTCAATCCGCTGGCAAGTCCAAGATGGCTGCGAGCGGATTCCATCGCGCCATGCAGCATCACCACACCAGGACCGTGCCCCAATTGCAGATAATCGATGCGAGTGCCATCTCTGGAGATTACAAAATCACTGGTAAAGGGCGCCGGCGCTGATTGTTCTTCAATACGAAAGCTTTTGTTTGTCTGAATCGTATCCATTTTTAGCTCCAAGATCTATAGGTCATTAATCCGCTGCCGATAAATGATTGATAGGACCGTTCTCTGTTCCCTGAATGCGGATTTTGGCAGGAACGCGCTGCAGCAGGAAACAGGCCACGATCAGAAAGACCGATCCCATCCAATATGGCGATGCAGGTGCGACATGGTCATAGGCTGCCCCGGCCCACAAAGGTCCGAGCATGGACATCAATCCCGCCAGTGCGGCATTGACGCCTGCTAGCTGCCCCTGCTCGTGTTCGAGGACATGGCCGGCTGCCAGCGTGCCTGTTGTCGCCCAGATAAAGCCGGTGATGCCGCTCTGTAGAAATGTGATGGGATACAGCATCCACAGTGCGGGAGCGAGGGCGATCAGCGGCCAGCCGATCACACTGGCGAGCAGTCCCACCAGCGCCATGCGCCTTTCACCATGGCGCTTCACAGACCGGTCCATCAAGGCAGCCTGTACAAAAGCAGTGGCGATCCCCACGGAGACCATAAGAAGTCCCAGGGTCAGGGGCGAGGCACCAAACTTGTTCTTGAGGAACACACCGGTAACGCTGTTGACGCCGTCGAAGCTGAAGTTGAACAGCGCAATGATCACCAGGATCAGCCCCAGCTCCGGCTTGAGCATCATTGAGAACACGGACGCAAAGGGATTGAAATCATTCGGGCGCAGCCGATTCCTGGCGCGGCGCCCGACAGGCAGGGACTCAGGCAGCTGAAAATAAACCAGGGCGGTGCTGATCAAAAAGATGATGCCAGCCGTGTAGACCGGAAGATCCAATCTCCAGTGACCGAGCACACCTCCGAGGGCCGGCCCAAGGATAAAGCCTACGCCATACGCCATGCCAAGCAGAGTAAAGTTTTTGGCGCGTTCCTCCGGTTTTGAAATATCGATGAGATAGGCCGAAGCGGTGGAGATATTGCCGCCGGTAACACCGTCGATCAGCCGTCCCAGGAAAAGCACCCAGAGCGCGCCTCCCATGCCGAAGATGAAGTAGCCGATGGCAGATCCAAAAACACTGACAAGCAGCACCGGGCGCCGCCCCAGGCGGTCGCTGATCTTGCCAAAAGCGGGTGCAGCGACAAACTGCGCGCCTGCATAGATAACCGTCAGCATCGTCACCATCAGCGCCTCCCCGCTGTAACGCTGGACAATATACGGCGCGACCGGGAACATGATGCTCATGCCAACCACATCCATGAGCATGATCAAAAAGATGATCCGTAATGCACGTTTTTTGGTTGGTTCGCTAAATTCCATCACAAATCTCCTTTGACGAAACCAATATCATTTGTCTCCGCGTGTGGGATCGCTGTGCGCCAGGATCCAGATCCCACCGGTTACACACAGGAACAGAATCCCCAGGTTGATCGGGTTGAGCCACATTTCAATTATTTTTTCCATGATCGTTCTTCCTTTCGAGTTTCAATTTTCTACATGGTATCGTTCGTTGGGATGATCCGTCCTCACCCGCGCCGGGTGAACAGAGGGGTGATTTCAGTTCGCCTGGAAGCTTTCAATGTGCCTGTTGCACCAGTCTTCAAAGGTCCCTGGCTGCCGTCCCGTCACCTGCTGAACTGTATCCGTCACGACCGCGCCTTCATTCTTTCGAAGCGAGGCGAGCATTTCCATCAGGGCATTGACGAGGGTTTTATCCATACCAGTCTTGAGCATGAACAGCCTGGCAGCGATGGGAGGGATATCCACGTATTGAATGGGCCTGCCGAGCATGTTTGAGATGACTTGCACCATTTCCCCGATTGTGAACAATTGCGGCCCGGTCAGCTCGTAGGCTTTTCCAGTGTGTCCTGGTTGTGTCAGCACACACGCCGCGGCAGAGGCAATATCGCGCGGGTCGACGGGCGCGACCCTGCCTTTCCTTCCTCCCGGGAAGAATACACTTCCCTGTCCCTTGATCGATTCCGCCCACCATTCGATGGCATTGCTCATGAACATTCCAGGGCGCAGAAAAGTCCAGTCCAGACCTGCGGCACGGATTAGCTCTTCGCGCTCGTAATGCCATTTGCCGACCTGGATCTTGTGTCCCGTCGCTTCGAGGGTTGATAACTTGACGATCTGCCGGATCCCGGCCTGCTTTGCGGCCTCGATCACGTTGATATCCTGCCGGGTCTCATAGGTGACCAGGAAGATCTTGTCCACATCGCGCATGGCACGGGCAAGCGTTCCCGGGTCGTTCAGGTCCCCCACCCTTCGTTCAATGGATGGATCCAGATGGGCAGCCTTTTTCTCATCACGCACCAGAACGCGGAGGGGATGCCCGGCCTCAAATAATAACGGCGTGAGCTCCCGGCCGATATTTCCAGTGGCACCTGTAATTAAGATCATTTGACATCTCCTTTCGGGCAAGATGTGACGATCTTATCTTTCGGAGGAATGAGCTGGCATCACCCACCCGGGGTGATTGGGAGGGTGATGCCGCTTACCGAATTAATACTCTTAAGAGGCTCGGGATGTAAAAGTCAATATCAGACCAGGCGCGCGGCACGGTACGTTAAAACAATTGCCCCGCTCTAGCGGGGCAGTCATACGATGAAAGGATGTTTATTCCATAGCAGGCTTTTCGATCGTGCCCAGGATGAAATTGGGGGGAAGCGCTTCCACTCTTTGCCCGGTCACAAAGATGACATCACCGCCCGATTTGAGATAGACCGATCTTTCAGCCTCCCCGATCCGCGCCTCCCAGTAGCCGCCGATATCCTTGACCCGCAGGCGAACGCTGGTCAGATTGGCCACGTGGAAGCGCAGGTCACTCCCTGCTCCAAAGGTGACGTCCGTGCCGGCCATGGCCTGGCAATCGACATCCATAGCGCGCCCGGCAGAAACAGTGCCCAGGGTTTGCACATTCTTCAGCTTTAAATTAAGCCCCGAATAGGCGTCCACCTGGCTTTGAATGTCCTGCACATCGATATCCTTCCCGGCGTAGACCTTCAAGCGGGAGGAAAAAGGCACCAGAACTTCACCGCTGCCTCCCATTTGGACTTCTATGACCTCTTGAGAAGCGCTGAGTGTAGGCTTCTTCAAACGTAAATCAAACAACACGCGCTCTCCAATGGCCGCCCGCGCCCGTCCGATCTCCGCCTCGCTGCGCCGGTCCACGGAGAGTCCCCATCGGTCGCGGGTATCGGCAAGGATCAGGTCGCTGTCATGGCCCTTCACCGTGACACTGCCGCCCGCCTTGATGATGATCGTCTGGTTTTGTCCTGCGAGAAAAGATCTGTGCGTCATCTTAAAAACTCTTTTTCTGGATTTCGTGACCGCATTGTAGTACCTGTAAACTTCATGCGCTTCACCCGGCTCGGGTGATCCGGAGGGTGATTCGAATCAGAGCAATTTCAGCTCACGCGCAATTTCGCGCGCTTCGTCGCGGGACTTTACATTCAGCTTCCGGTAAATACTTTTGACATGGGTCTTCACCGTATTATTGGAGACGACCAGCTCATTGGCGATGTCCGCGTTTGACATACCCGCGACCAGCAGACGCAGGACACGCAGCTCCTGCTGGCTGAGCGACTCGATCTGGAGCGGTGCGCCGGCCGCCGTCAAGGGAACAGTCGCCTCCGCCGGGAACGAATGCAGCAGTGTCGCGGCAAACAGGCTCAAGGTCCGGTTGTGAATCGACAGGAGGGCTGTCTGCAGCAGGGCCGCCAGACGAGTGCCTTCATCCAAAAAGAGACGCCGAAACCCTTTGGACTGTCCCAGGCTGAGTGCTGTCACCAATGGCGGGACGGCTTTCTCCAGGTCCGAATCTGCCTGATATGCCAGCGCTTCGAGCAAGGAGGCCTCGACCTGACTTCGTACACGTCCGTTTTCGGCGATATCCACTTTCCAGGGGTGGAGAATATCCAGCGCCTCATGAGGCCTGCCTTCAGCGATCCGCAACCGCGCACGTGTGAATGATTCCCGCTCCTTTTGCAGGTATAAAATGTTCCGGTTTTCCTCAGACACCAGCTTCACCCACCAATCCAGGGAGGAAAATCGATCCTCCTGGATCGATAAAAGGACTTGTGCGTTCTGTATCTCAGGCAGCAGGTCAGGGCTTTGAATCCTGGATTCCACGGATTTCAAAAGCTCGCGAGCAGCCGGCAGATTATTTTTGGCTGCACAAACATAGGCAAGGCGAATGGAGGCCTGTACCTGGAGCGTTTCATTCGCACGCTGCCTTCCCAGATCCAGGGCCCGCCGGGCCAGTTGCTCCGCCTTTTCCAGCTCGTTCCTCTCGTAGGCGATGTTCGCCAGGCTGAGCGAGGCAATGCCTTGATCGTCCAGCATGGATACATCCCCCACTGCATCGGTCAGGATCTGCTCGTTCAGTTGCTGCGCCTGTTCCAGCTCTCCCTGCAAATAAAAGACCTCGCTCAACATTTGGATTGCAGCCAGCACCCCGTAGATATTCTGTGCAGCGCCCAACAAGGCCCGCGCTTCGAGGACAAGATCCTGGGCATCCAAAATCCGGCCTTCGTTCAAGGCTTCATAACTAAGCATGAGCAGGCTGTTCCCACGCCAGAACACTTCGCTTTCGGGGAGCTCATCCAGGGACCGGCGGGCCTGTTCGAACGCCTTCTGAAGCTCGCCCTGCCACCAGGCTACATTCCCACGAAAGGAATGCAACTGTCCCAGGTGTGTAAAATCTTCACGATCATGCCAGACGGCTTCGGCGGCAGCCAGGTAGGGCTCGAGTTTTATCGCTGTTGCAGGGGCAAACCGGTCTTCCGAATACAGGATGATTTGGGCCAACGTCAGGCAGATGACAGGATGCTGCAGAACATTACGACGAGGGATCACTTCCAGCCAGCGGCTGAGCGTGCGCGCTTCTCGCAGATCATGGATTTCAAGATATTTCTCGATCAGGGTCATCGCCCGCTCGAACAACCCTGCAGCCAGCGCGGTCTCAATGGCTTCTTCGAGCAGTCCGTGGTACTCATACCAGCCACTGGCTCTCTCGAACAAGGATTGAATGCCCACGGGATCCATCTGCTGCCGGGCACGGAACTGGATCGATTCGGCAAAAAGAGGATTGAAGCGGTACCATGGCTGACCCCTGCCCTGGTCAAGACGAACAAGGAACAGATTATTCCGCTCCAGGGAGTCGAGCAGGACTGCGCTATTGTCGATCTCCGCGGTTGCATCGCACAGGGAGGCAGTCAGGCTCTTAAGAAAGCAGGTTTTGAGCAAAAAGGATTGCACCTGTGCAGGCTGGCTTTCGAAAACTTCCCGAATCAAATAATCAGACACATACCTGTGGCTCCCCGAAAAGCTTTGAACAAATTCCTGGATCTGCGCTACGGTCTTATTCTGCAGGGACAGGGCAGCCAGTTGCAGGCCGGCTGCCCAGCCTTCTGTTTTCTGGTACAGACTGTCAATGGCCAGGGACGGGATCTCCGTTTGTGTGGAGGTCTGCAAAAAGATTTCGGTCTCCCGGGCATTGAAACGCAGCTCCTGGGTATCGATCTCCAGCAATTCATTCCGTGCACGCAGAAGAGAGAACTGCAGATCGGGTTGGGTACGCGTGATCAGAAGAAGGTGGAGCGGATCGGGGAGATGCTGGAGCAGGAAGGAAAGGCCTTCCTGGATCTCCCTGGAGCTGATCGAATGAAAATCCTCCAGAATGAGCACATGGGGATCGGCCAAATGGGCCAGATCGTTGATCAGGGGGACCAGCAAAGCCTGCAAGGAAGGAAGCTGAGGGGCGTTCAAAGAAGAGAGTGTGCTCTTGCCGATCGCCGGGTTAAAGGTCCGTAGGGCGGTAACGAAATAGATCCAGAACCGGGAGGGCTCGTTGTCGTTCTCATCCAGGGTCACCCAGGCGGACGCAAAATCCCGGCTGGCTGTCCACATGCTCACCAGCGTGGTCTTGCCGAAGCCGGTGGGCGCAGTGAGCAGGGTCAGTTTCCTGTTCAGGCTGGCATCCAGGCGCGCCATCAGCTCCTCGCGCGGAATGATAGAGGATCGCAGGCGCGGCGGCATCAGCTTGGTATGCAGGACATTCTCCATCCCGGATGGATTCTTTGCTTTACTCATAAGGTTTTGCAATTATAGCCGTCCCGGAATAAGCGTGACAGGATGCATCCATGCAGCACAGACGCAGCCGGAGATCATTGCCGAGACAGTTCGCGAAATGCTGGAACAATGTCCGATTAAATTTCGTTCTTCCGTGACGCATTTGAGAGTTATAGTATGATATGCCGCTCAAAAGGCAGGTGGTCAAACTACCGAAAACCATTTATCAATATCGATGAAGGAGAAAAAATGGAACAGAAACAACCCAGGTCAAAACTTACCCATACCCTCATCTGGCTGGGCGGCATCCTTGGCGCCTTAATCGTGGTATCTGCCATCTACATGTTTGTCATGATGTCCCGAATGGGGGCTGTGCCATCAGATCTGGATTATTCCACCACACAGGCATCTGATGGCGGCCTGTACAATGTTTCATACACTGTCCCGACCGGTACCATACCGATTAACCAGATCCACCAGTGGACCCTGCACGTCGAGCGGGCAGACGGCACACCCGTGGAAAACGCAACAATCGACGTGGACGGCGACATGCCGCAGCACGGACACGGCCTGCCGACAAAGCCGCGCGTCACACAAAATCTAGGAAATGGCGACTATCTGGTCGATGGTATGAAATTCCAAATGGGCGGCTGGTGGCTGATGGATTTCACCATCACGTCCGGCGGGGAGACCGACGTAGTGCATTTCAACATGATGCTGCAGTAGGCAGGTGCCTGCCAGGAAAGCCCGACATGAGAACCGACAACCATCTTCCCCTATTATTTGTGTGCCTGGGGCTGACGTTGCTGGCTGCCTGCTCCTCCCTGATCCCATCCGGATGGAGTGAGGAGGAGATCAATTCGCTGCGCAGCCTGTGGATCGGGAGCCTGCCTCCTCTCCCGGCCGACCCGTCCAACAAGGTGGCCGATGATCCCGAGGCAGCTGCATTGGGCCAGGAGTTATTCTTCGATACCCGCTTCAGTTCCAACAGTAGGGTTGCCTGTGCCACCTGCCATCTTCCGAACAAGGAATTCCAAGATGGCACGCCGCTTGCCCATGGCGTCGGCACCACCAGCCGCAGAACCATGACGATCATCGGCACCGCCTACAGTCCCTGGCTCTTTTGGGATGGGCGCAAGGACAGCCAGTGGGCCCAGGCGCTGGGACCAATGGAAAGTGCCGTCGAACACGGAGGCAACCGGACGCTCTATGCGCACCTGATCGCCGAAAATTACGCCGACAAATACACGGCTCTCTTCGGCCCGCTGCCGGATCTCTCCGGCCTGCCGCGTAACGCGGGGCCCGTGGCGGACTCGCAAGCCGCGGCGAACTGGAATGCGATGTCCCCTGCAGACCGGGACGCGGTAACGCGCATCTACGTCAACATGGGAAAATCCATCGCGGCGTATGAGCGACACCTGCTTCCCGGCGAATCTCGCTTCGACCGGTACGTGGAAGCCATTCTCAAGAATGACTACAGCGCCGCAGATAGGCTCTTCAATTCCGAGGAGGTCGCCGGCCTGAAACTCTTCATCGGCCAGGCGCATTGCACCAACTGTCACAATGGTCCGCTCTTCACCAACAACGATTTCCACAACACCGGCGTCCCGGCTGCGAGGGACCTGCCGGATGACCTGGGACGCGCAAAAGGTGCCGGGCAGGTGCTGGCAGACGAGTTCAATTGTCTCAGCGTATATAGCGATGCAAAGCCTGATCAATGCTCCGAATTGAATTTCCTCGTCGCAGAGGGAGATCACCTGGTCCGCCAGTTCAAGCCGCCATCACTGCGCAATGTCGCCGGGCGCGGACCCTACATGCACGCCGGACAATTTGCCACGCTGGAGGAGGTCTTGAACTACTACAACACTGCGCCTGCCGCCCCTTCCGGTCACAGCGAGCTGGAGCCATTACATTTGCGCCAGAAGCAGCTCGAGCAGATCATCGCCTTTTTGAAAACGCTCGACGGCCCGGTGAATGCAGACCCCAAATGGCTGGTTGCACCCCATCCGTCTAATTAGCCGTATACTGCAGGATGTAATTAAGACTGCTTTTCAAAGGAATAACTTTATGCAATATCGATTTTGCTCAGCGCCAAAATCCATCGATCCCAAGATAATGGCACATGACGAACGAAGAAGTTAATCGAATCCAGCAGCAATCCCTGGTGTGGGATACGCATGCCTGTTTCCCGCTTAAACCGAATGCCGATCTGAAGGAGCTCGAACGCTACCGGAATAGTGGAGTGAATTTCGTATCCATCAACATCGGCATGGACATGGACTCGTTCGAGAACATTCTCCAGGTGCTCGCCGGTTATCGTAACTATATCCGTTCCCATGCCGAGGAATATGTTTTGGCGCTTTCTGTGGATGATATTTTGAGCGCCAGAGAATCGGGCAGGCTGGCAATCGCCTTCGATCTCGAAGGCTCGGAGCCTCTCCTGGGGAACATCCATCTGATTTCGTTATTTTACGCCCTGGGCGTGCGCCAGATGCTGCTGGCCTACAACAAGGACAATCGCGCCTCGGGTGGCTGCCTGGAGGGGAAATGGGGACTGACCGATTTTGGAAAAGAGGTGGTCCGGGAGATGAACCACGTCGGCATGGTGGTGGATGCCTCTCATATGAGTTACCAGGCAACCATGGAAGTCTTCGAGATATCCAGGGATCCAGTGATATTCTCCCATTCCAACCCTGCCAGGCTAAGAAGCCATGTTCGCAATATTACGGATGAACAGATCAAGGCCTGCGCGGCAACGGACGGGGTGATTGGCATCAATGGGGTTGGGGATTTTCTGGGTGGCACGCAGAGTGAAAAGGTGATCGAGCATATTGAATATGTGATCGATCTGGTGGGTCCTGCACATGTGGGGATCGGTCTGGATTACGTCGTGGATAAACAGGAATTAATGGACTACGTAACAGGACATCCCGAGATTTTTCCGCCGGACAAAATGAAGGATGTCATGTCATTTGTTGCGCCTGAACAGTTCCCGGAATTTACCGAGCTTCTTTATAAAAGAGGGTATAGCGAATCTGTCATCAGCGACATTTTGGGCGGCAATTTCATGAGAGTGGCGAAAAAGGTTTGGAAATGAACTTCACGATGATGAACCTGTAACGGCGAAAAAGAGGAGCCGACCCGGACAGTGGGTCGGCTCTTTCAATATGGATCGGTGGCCAAAATAACGAAAGATAAAATTCGGGGTGCGTTATGTTCCCCTCTCTGAAAGGTTTTTATTACTGAGTGAACAATTTTAAGATCTCGCGCAGCTGTGTGTCCTTGAGCGAGGCCATCACGTGCTCTGCCTCTCCCACCCGTTCACGCGGGCCCAGGCCCAGGGTATGGAATCCCCCTGCCCGTGCTGCTTCGATCCCTGCGGCAGCATCCTCCACAACAACACATTCCTGCGGCTGGAGCCCCAATTGGCCAGCTGCATGCAGGAACAGATCGGGGGCCGGCTTCTGCTTCTCCACACTGCCGCCATGGGAAACTGCGTCGAGCAGGTCTGCAATACCCAGGCGCTGGATCACATCAGGTGCGTTCCTGCTTGCAGAGCCAAGGGCAGATTTCAACCCTGCCCGATGGATTTCTTCGAGCAATTTCCGGGCACCGGGCAGCAGGTCTGCCGGCTTGATCTCACGGATGAATTCCAGGTAGTAATTGTTCTTGCGTTCCATCATCTCCTGGATCTTTTCTTCAGGATATGTCCGTCCCTGCAGGATTCGCATTAACGACTCACGACGCGGGATCCCGCGCAAATGCTCGTTGTCTTCGCGCGTGAACGGGATCCCCTCCTCATCTGCCAGGCGCTTCCAGGCACGGTAATGATATTCAGCAGTGTCGGTGAGAACGCCATCCAGGTCAAAGATAAACCCGCGGATTGGCATCAGGAGTCTTTCGTCACATCGAAGCGGACCGGCTTGCCGTGATCCACGATGGTGAAGGCCAAGCGCTTCCACTTGTCAGGCAGGTGGGGATTCGTTCGCCAGCCCTCCTCCGTCTGTTCGAGGCCGGCAAAGCCAAAGACGACCGCCTGCCACAGTCCCCCGGCCGAAGCGCCGTGGATGCCATCCCCTGCATTATCCCGGACGTCGAACAGGTCGGCGCGGGCAGCCCGCATGAAATGTTCATAAGCGGCAGCGGGGTCGCCCACCCGGCAGGCCATGATCGCCATGATGGACGGTCCCAGGGAGGAGCCGAACGTATGGTCAGTGCGCGCCGTGTAATATTCATAATTCGCCCGCACGGTTTCCATATCATACAGATCGGGAAGCAGGTATATCAGCATGAGCACATCCGGCTGCTTAAGCACCTGGGTCTCATTCGCGCCTTCGATCCCAAACAACATCTGTATCGATTTCGTGCGCGGCTCCAACGCAGGCAGGTCGACATCCCTGCGTTGGAAGTAACCTTCGAACTGCTCCACAAGCCTGGTCTCAGGGTCGAACGGCAGGTAAAGATGATCGATAACGTGCTGCCAGTGTTCCAGCTCCGCAGACTTTAGATGTATCTTGCGGTTGATCTTTTTCCACTCTG
The DNA here is from genome assembly GCA_050258995.1 of Bacteroidota bacterium. Taxonomy (GTDB): domain Bacteria; phylum Chloroflexota; class Anaerolineae; order Anaerolineales; family Villigracilaceae; genus Defluviilinea. The sequence goes on along the minus strand of JBLMZU010000736.1, from coordinate 1,126 downwards.
CCGGATAATCCGCTTCCAGCCAGGCTTTTAAAGTTAATGCAGCTTGCAGATTCCAGCGGGCAAGCGCGTTGGTGTACACATTATTATCCACATGGTCGTGATATTCATCGGGACCGATGATGTCGTTGATATCGTAGCGCTGCTTCTCCTCCTTCCATTCGGCGCGGCTGCCCCAAAAGCGGGCTGTTTCGAGAATGATCTCTGCACCGCGTTCGAGAAGAAAGGCGATGTCCCCGGTGGCCTTCCAATATTTCCAGATCCCAAAGGCCACATCGGCAGAAATATGGATCTCGATATCCCCAGTCCAGATGCGGATGAGCTTGGTTTTATCCCAGGGGTCGAGCACCCAGGTTGGGGTGACCTCTTCACCGGTCCCGGCGCTTTCCCATGGGTATTGGGCACCGGCGAAGTTATTGCCGGCGGCCTTGGCTTTTGCTCCTTCGAGAAGGTGCCAGCGGTAGGACAGCAGCAGCCGGGCGATCTCAGGACGAACGTGGATAAAGAATGGCAGCATGAACACTTCCGTGTCCCAGAAGGTATGGCCGCGATAGCCATAACCGCTGAGGGTCTTGGCTCCCAGATTGACATGCTCATCATGGCGCGGCGCGGCGATCAACAATTGGAAAATGTTGAACCGGATCGCAAGCTGGGCATCCTCATCCCCTTCGATGATCACATCGCTGTGCTCCCATTCCGACTCCCAGGCCCGGCGATGGTCCTCCCAGACCGGTTCCCATTCCTGCCTGGCGATCCTCTTCAAGGTGTTGCGCGCCATCCTGACCGGGTTTTTCACATCCCGGCTTGTATACTGCGTAATCCATTTTGTGGCGATGGCCGACTCCCCCTGCTTGACCTTTGAGGAGACGACCAGCGTGGGATGGTTGTGGACATTCCAACCGCTCACACGGGAACCGCGGCCCGCCACCCTCATGGACAGGCTGACCGCCATGGCCAGCTCTATCCTGGTATGGCGCGTCTGGCAGCGAATCCAGGCTTCGGCGCTGCGCAGTCCCTGTCCCAACCATTCCCAATGTTTGAAGCCCAGTGTATCCGTCTCGCCGTTGAGGCCGGCCCGGATCTCAACACGTCCCGAGTAATTCCCTGGCGTGACCGTCACTCGAACCCC